>NZ_DALZYO010000005.1:0-59086 GCF_031988165.1 Neobacillus sp. | reverse complement strand
TACATACATGATGGTGTTGGCAAGAAAGATTAATTGAAACGAGTAATCTGCAACGATCCCGCCAAGAGACGCGCCTATCGCAACCCCAAGGTTTTGCGCCACATAAAGGGCGTTAAAGGATTTTCGTCCACCTTCTTTCCACACCGAACCCGCCATTGCATACATCGATGGAAAAATAATTCCTGTGCCAAAACCAACAATGGTTAGAAAAACTACATATTCTGGCCAGTCATGCCAAATAGATAATCCGACAAGGGCGAAAAGGGAAATACAAATTCCCAGTATGATAGATTTATAGCCACCGATTTTATCAAATAAATGGCCGCCATAGAGATTCCCGATTACATTTGCACCTGAGTTAAGCATTAGGACAATCCCAGCAACGGACAAGGACCTTCCTAAATGATCGTGAATATAGATTGTGTTTAAAGGCCATAAAAAAGAAGAGCCAATTACATTCACTGCCATCCCGATGATTAAAAGCCATAAGGCACGCGGCATGAAAAACGCTCCTTTGTTGTAAGTTATTTCGAGTCACTAGGTAATTTTAGCCGTTTTTATGTTAGTGTGCAATCCTTTTGTATCTCCATGTATCGCTGGGAAATGATTCCACGAATTTGAGTGAAGATTCCGCCGATTCTCCATTTATTTCCGCCGATTTCGTGATTAATTCCGCCAACTTTCGCATGGATTTGAAGCCAAACCCTGAAAGAATTCCGCCAAATTCACCTCTTTATTCCACGAAGCCGGCTAATGAATTTTGCAAATTGACACCTTTCCATAAATTTGTCACAATAATAGCAAGAAAACACTGTTCTCCTCAGAGAATCAGTGTTTTCTAAACGGTATTTTGCGGCTCTTTCCTTACTGTTCCTATTCCTTCTTAGCGGGACGAATAAGAATTTATTGGAAAGGGCTTATTTTTTTGGTACTGCCGGGTCAACTGGTGCTTGGGCAGGGAAATAGCTATTTATGGCAGAGTCTTTTTTCTTCTCGTTAACTTTTTCATCTAAAACAGCTTTTTTCGCTTTTTCAATTTCCTTGTCAAGCTCATCCATATTGACGCCTTTTTTCACAAGTTCTTCTGTTGCAAGGCGGATTGCTTTGCTTGACTCCTCAATTGACATCCTTAGTGAATCCATTGATCCTTGTGGATTATGGAAGCCTGAAGAGTTTTCAGCTGCAATAATATCCCATAACCATTGCCCTTTACGCACAGATTCCTGTGCTTGTTTGATTTTTTCTTGGCTCACACCAGAAGTAATCATTTTGTTCACATAATAATGAGCTGAAGTGGAAATATCTTGCGCATCATGTAATCCCTTTACAGTTGAATCTTGAATTTCATACACACGGTCTTTAAGTTTGTCTAAATCGCGATCCGCATGACATTGTCCACAAGATGTTTGCATCGTTTTAAGTGGTGAAGTCCACCAGTGGGATGTAATCTTTCTTTTTCCATCGACACGTTCATATGGCATATGGCAATCTGCACAAGATACATTTGCTTTACCATGTGTGCCTGATGAATGGGTTTCAAATTCAGGGTGTTGTGCCTTTAACATCGGTGCTCCGGAAATATTACTAATCCAGTCTTTTTCAAAACCATTCTCTTTTGCAATGGTGTTGTAGTATTCATACATTTCTGCTGGCTTAAAGCCCTTTGTCCACGGGTAGGTTACTTCCTTATTTTTAGCAGCAAAGTAGTATTCATCATGGCACTGGCCGCAAACATAGGTGCGCATTTCGTTTTTCGTAGGGTTTGAAACATCAACACCCTTTGCTTTTAACGCTTTAAAAAGACTAGGGCGTGTTACACGTAGATCCATTGTTTTCGGATCATGGCAATCGGAGCAGCCGATTGGTGAGTGACCCATCGCTTCGCCTTTTGGCCAGATTTCCTTGTTAAAATTGGCGCCCCAATAGCTGTCTCCCATTTCTTCGATCATTTTTGGCACAGCTGTTGATTTACATGTGTAACAAGAACCAACAGACTTATCGGTAATCCGAGGAGGATTATGAATATCTTCTAATGCATAAGTATGACCACGATCTTCAGTATAGTATGTTGCAAAGCCATAGCCATTGAAGAGGATTGGCAGTAACGGCTCTTTATCTGGATCGAATTTGCTTCGTTTCACCGAACCATTGTATTTTGTCTCTTCCATCTTATTATTTTTCTTGTAGCTATTATATTGAAGCGGAAATATATCCTTAAACGCTTCATTGCTTATTTCATCTGCTGAGAGGCCTGTCGTCTTCTTGCCTGCTGCCGAAGCTGTTTTGTCACCGGAATCATTGCCGCAACCAGTGATAATCAACACTAAAGCTAGCAGGAGAAGATATGCCCCATATCGGAACCTTCCCATTCTTAAAATCCTCCCTTATTTTCTAATAACTCTCCTGATTTAGGTGGCTTATTATAGTGATCGTCTTTAAAGCCTTTCCCATGTGGTACAGTTTTGTGGCAAGATACACAACTATCCTTTGCATCATGCGACACATTGTTTAGCGTACTCTTGTGGCAGGAGATACAATTATCATTCATGATACTTTTCGTTCGGTCTGTCGCCTGGATTACATCTGGAATATCTTTTGTTCCAAATGTGTTGAAATAAATATGCGTCATCCCTGCTCGGCCTTTAAAAAATAACTTACCTGCTTCACTCTTGTGTGGTAAATGACAATCATTACACTGCAAATCGGAATGAGTAGAATCCACAAATGACGCATAAACGGATTTCATCGTATGACAGTTTTGACAGAAACCAGGTGAATCCAGATAGGCCATTGTTTTGACTGTTGAAAAGGATAAAAACACCCCGATAAGTAATGCTAAGACAATTAAAAACTTTTTGTCCATCTTCAAAAGCTTTTTGAACATTTCTTCACCTCCCATATAAGTATCTTTCTATCTCTCTCTATATATATTAAAGTACCTTTAAGGCACCTTAATCCAAATGGATCACGCTCTTGAGAACGCTTTTTCTTTACTGCTTTTTCTTTCGATTTCGGATCAGAATGCTCAATGCACCTATAGATAGGACACTAATCCCACTAAAGGCTCCGACAGCTAGACTATTAGATGTCTTATTCCCTTTTTGGGTCACTTCGGATGAATGTTTTTCACTCATGAGTTCTGTGGCTGGTTTTGTCTCAAGGCGAACATAGTTTATGGTGAAGTTTTTTTCTTCACCAGCCTTTACTCCTTGATAAAGGTAGGAGAAGGTGTCATTTGCCCCGCCATGGTTCTGTTTTTCTTCTGGAGCCGGCGAGAGCTTCATTTTTTTTGCCTTAGACGGTTGTGTAAAGGTAATATTGACGAGTCCAATATCAACAAAGCTTTTAAACTGATACGTTAATGATTTCTTTTCCTTGTTAACCTTTAGGCTGTCTGTATAATATTCGATAACAAATTTATATCGTTCCTTCGGAGCAATCTCTTCGCTTGTAGTCCAGGAAATCGTTCCTTTTTCACGGTCGATAACATATTCGATTTCATAGGCCTTCTTTAAATCTCTTGAGTAATCGGCAACAAAACCAATACGAAAGTTCTTCTCTTTCATTGGTAGTGGAATTTCAATTTGTCCTTTTTGTGGCTGATCGGAGTTATTTACCATCGATCCTTGATAACCAATCAATAGCGGTGGATGCGCCTTCTTTTGATCGTTGGGATGATAGGCAAACTCTGGCATAACTTGAATCGTTAGCTCTTCCATGCTTAAAATAGGTTGATTTTCAGCAAAGCTAATCGAAGGACATATAAAGGCTAAGATGAAGCTAACGATTAATAAGTACTTTTTCATTTCCATACTTCCTTTCAAAAACTAGCTAAGCAAATTTGTGGATAAAATGTGAACATGTTCACATAAGTTTCAAAAAAAGTACTAGGTGGACTGGTCCACCTAACAAAAAGTGGAGGTTCTGGAAAGGAGTTTACTAATCCATACCTTATTTAAACCATGAATAACAACCCCATTCTGTGACCTACATCACATTCTAAATTGGAGTTATTTCCAAACTGTGAACGAGGATATTACTCTATTCTCAAGTTGTATTTATTAAAAAATTGGTATTGAAAGCGTTTTTAGTTGTTTTTCCACGTTTAGGAGACCAGTTTTCGCATAATAAAAAAAGTGTAAAAAAAAAAGAAAAAAAAGATCCCTCAACAAAATTGTTAAGGAATCCTTTCGAATTTTAAGATGACTGTCACTTTTCTTGATGCATTTTAGATTTTACCGGCTGGCCGCCTGATTTTTCATATTTTATTTTTGCTTGTTTCACCAAATCAAAATCCTGGCCTAGTTCGAAATCTTGATTATTGATTCCATTTCGAGTCTTTTGTTCCGGATTTTGTTGTTTTGATCGTTTTTTCAAAAAGCTTCTCCTCCTCTTAATGCCCTTTTAAAATCATCGAGTTCTGCAGCTGCTGAAGCTGAAGTCTCATTCTATGGAGTTGTTCGCGCTGTTGTGAATTGGCGAAATTAGCCATTTTTGCTATGTCACCATAAGTTTCTTCGAGCCCTTGTAAGGCTTGTGTATAATTATCATCGTTATATTGTTCTTGGAGGCTGCTTTGTTTGTATTGTTCCTCGGCATATCGAATAGCATCCTCACACTGTTGCATCAGATTATCCATTGATTCACGAGTAGCCATTTAAGAACCCCCTTCAGTTCACCCAACTACTTTAAAAATCTTCGTGAAGCACACCGCTTCATTTCTTATTGTGTTCTCGATTCATTTTCCTATTACACAAACAGTCGGATAAATTATGGCAATAAACAATTACATTTTGATAAGGCTTTTGCTTCATGTTAAAATTGACCTTATGTAAATTTTATTTTTTTAAAAAAGGAGGTTTTCTGACATGCTTCAGACAAAACCTTTTCCATATGCTTTGGATGATAAACGGTACCATACCTGGAATTACCACCTACGCGGGCAATTTGGCCATAAGGTGTTTAAAGTAGCACTTGATGGAGGCTTTGATTGTCCAAACCGTGACGGTACGGTTGCGCATGGCGGCTGTACTTTTTGCAGTGCTGCCGGCTCAGGTGATTTCGCCGGTAACCGTGTCGAAACATTGGAAACCCAATTCATTGAAATAAAAGAAAAGATGCACACAAAATGGAAAGATGGCAAATATATGGCCTATTTTCAAGCGTTCACCAATACCCATGCACCCGTGGATGTTCTGCGTGAAAAATTTGAGACTGTCCTAAAGCAGGAAGATGTGGTTGGCCTTTCGATTGCAACCCGTCCAGATTGCCTGCCTGATGATGTCGTCGAGTATTTAGCAGAATTAAATGAACGAACCTATTTATGGGTTGAGCTCGGGCTTCAGACTGTCCACGAACGGACCGCATTACTTATCAATCGTGCCCATGATTTTCAATGTTATAAAGACGGAGTTAATAAACTAAGAAAGCATGGAATTCGGGTTTGTTCCCATATTATTAATGGACTGCCGCTTGAATCGTATGACATGATGATGGAAACGGCCCGTGAAGTCGCTAAATTAGACGTCCAAGGAATTAAAATTCACTTGCTTCACCTGTTAAAAGGCACGCCAATGGTTAAGCAATATGAAAAAGGGATGCTCGAATTTCTTTCGCAACAGGACTATGTAAACTTAGTATGCGACCAATTAGAAAGTTTACCACCGGAAATGATTGTACACCGCATAACGGGTGATGGACCGATTGACTTGATGGTTGGACCAATGTGGAGTGTAAATAAGTGGGAAGTATTAAATGCCATTGATACCGAATTGAAGAGAAGAGACAGCTGGCAAGGTAAATTTTATCAAGAGAGTGCACGGACTTTGAACCGATGAAGATAGAACGTATTCTTCCGTTTGCGAAAAATTTACTCGAAAAAGCGGTTCAATCCGGCGATGTTGTCGTAGATGCCACTCTTGGCAATGGACATGATACCGTTTTTTTAGCGGGGCTTGTAGGTGAAAGCGGGAAAGTTTATGGCTTTGACGTGCAAGAAGAAGCGATTATGGCAAGCAAAGAGCGGCTGACACAGCACGGTCTGTCAGATCGGGTAACCATTTTTCACAAAGGACATGAATCCCTCTATCAAATGGTTCCACCTATTCATCATGGTCGGATAACAGGGGCAATTTTTAACTTGGGATACTTGCCTGGCAGTGATAAAACCATTGTTACTAGGCCAAAGACAACCATTGCTGCTATCGAGCAATTATTGGAAATTATGGCTCCCGAGGGTATCATTGTCCTTGTGATTTATCATGGTCATGAAGAAGGTGCAGTTGAACGGGATTCATTGCTCAACTATTGCCAACATATTGACCAAAAAACAGCGCATGTGCTGCAGTATCAATTTATTAATCAGCAAAATTATCCACCTTTTATTGTTGCGATTGAAAAACGCTAAAAACCAGGCATCGAGCCTGGTTTTTTTACGATTTTGTTTATCCGTTGAAATTGTGTCGACGTCATCCTAAATTATGTAAATAAAGATTCTCAAATATTTTTCGAGCCGATTTATTACTTTATCATAAGCCTAGTCACAAATGCGGGTACTAATTTTTGAACTGAACGGTAGGCAAGTCCATTGAAATAAAAGAAATAACTAACCCAGCCACCCGTTTTCATGATTCCCTTTGCCAGCTTACGGACATTTTTCTGTTTCCGGACCTTCTCATCCGATAAATAAATTCCTAACAAGCCACGATTAATGAGCTGATGGAATTTTTTATGAGGAAGGTAGTCAGTATGCTTGTCTGCTTCCACAACAAAATGCTTTAGCCGATGAAAAAGTGTTTCTTGACTATCATAGTAGGAACAAAAGTTTAAGTCTCCTCCGGCAATATCTTCCTCTTGGTCAATAAAGTAATCTAAGAGAATATGTAGCCCCTGAATATAAGGAAAGTATCCCTTTCGAATATTTTCCGCATCGCTCGCCCGAAAATCTTCACGCATGGCATACGAGATTAAACAAAAAATGCCCAATGTCGAACCCGAGCAGGCCGAGAACTCATACCATTCCATCTCAGGAAGTCGATTTTGGTAACCATGAAACCATTCTTCAAGACGTGGTACCCGCTCCTCCTGTACCACATGCTTGTGGATTTGCAAATCACAATAATACTGACAGAGCTCCTGAAGATACTCTTTGATAACATTGTAATGCTCTATCTCTTTAAGAACAGAACGACATGTCTCCGATAAATCATACAAATAATCCCCGTCATCCTGATCCTCGCGAAGTCGGTAATAGTTTTGCTTATCAGCTTTAAGTAAAAGAGCATCTGCCATCGACATATGGAGGGTAGCAAAGTCTTCAGGATCAAGTGATGTACTACGGTCACAAAGATTATCTAAATAATCACTAATCGTTTGATAGGCGACGATAAACTTGACAGCTTTTTTATAATGATCTCCAGCTGTGAGAGCAAGAATCGCTCCACCTTCACAGTGGAACGTTTTATGCTCAATACTGGCAAGGGCTTGGTTTCTTAACTCTGGATTCGGAATTTTTTCAGCGCGGCTTTTCCAATAAGCCAATTCTTGATGGACTGCTGGAAGTATTTTGCGATATACCCTGGACATGAGGGTGATTGGCATCATGGAAAACGACATCCTTTCTAAACGATATAACCAATTGATTTTAACTGACTTAAAACAAAATCTTTTGCGTATTCAAAGACTTCTTCCCGCTCTGGTTCATTAAAAATTTCATGGTAGCATTTTGGCCATTCCTTGAATCTCTTTTCAGATAATGGGACGTTATTGAACCATTCCTTAACGGTAATTTTATTGACAATTTTGTCATCCCCGCCCTGCATGACAAGCATGGGGATATCCTGTGTTTTGTCGATATTGAGAAACGACTGCTTTATCGCAGTGGCAAGTTCGCGATACCACCTAATAGATACTTTTGTTACATAAAGAGTATCATTGGAGTCTGCTTCTCTAACATCTTCATTTCTAGTCGCCATTTGAACGGTTAGACCGGAATTCATCCGTAACGATGGAAATATCACATTCAAGCCATACGATAGAACATCTAAAAATTTGGAAGGGGAATGGACCAGTCCTAAGCATGGCGAAGAAAGGATCACCCCTGCAACATTTAACCGTTCTTCTTGAAGTAAGCGAATCGCGATTAACCCACCCATACTATGCCCAAGTAAAAACACGGGTAACTCATAACGATAGGCAGCTTGGATCCAATCCTTTACCTCAAATATATATTCATCGAAGGAATCAATATGGCCACGGCGGGCTCTAGTTGTCATCCCTTGCCCAGGAAGATCAGCCATTATGACATGAAAGCCAGATAAACGCCACATTTCAATCAGCCAGCCGTATCTAAGGTGATGTTCCATTGCCCCATGAACCATCACGATGACCGCCTTTGCTTCCCCTTCAGCTTCCCACTTCCACATTTTTATTTCCCCCTAGAAAAGTTATAAGCATTTCTTAAAACCCATTTGATTTTTATCAAAAAATAAAAAAAGGTAAATTTTTTGAAAAATACTTCAAGCATTCGATAAAATAGAATCATCATTCAAAAAGGAGCGAAACAGATGATCTACCCTTATAAAGATAAATACCCGTTAATTGCTGAGACAGCATTTATTGCGGATTATGTCACGATTACTGGTGATGTTGAAATTGGTGAACATTCTAGTGTCTGGTTTAACTCGAGTATCAGAGGCGATGTCGCACCAACGAGAATTGGCAATAAAGTCAATATCCAAGATAATTCTATCTTACACCAAAGTCCTAATAACCCGCTAATTTTAGAGGATGAAGTAACCGTAGGCCATCAGGTAATCCTCCACAGTTGCATCATTAGGAAAAGAGCGTTAATCGGAATGGGTTCCATTATCCTCGATAATGCGGAAATCGGTGAAGGTGCTTTTATTGGCGCTGGCAGCCTTGTATCACAAGGTAAGAAAATCCCCCCTAATACCTTAGCATTCGGCAGACCTGCAAAAGTTATTAGAGAATTGACAGCGGAAGATAGAAAAGATATGGAACGCATTTATACAGAATATGCGGAGAAAGCACAATATTATAAGTCGCAACAATCTTAATTTTATACAATCGAAGGACACTAATAGTTATTGGCTCATTTTTTGGTTTTATGGCTCAATTTCTTAATTGATTGGCTCATTTTCCTCTATTTATGGCTTTTTTGGCAATTAATTGTAAATCACATCAAGAGAAAAGCACCCATCACAACACATGGGTGCTTTCAAATTAATGCTTCATTGTTTGTAATTCTTTTTGCAAGGTAAAATCATGTTGAAATGAATAGACATCTTCTACATACACCTGATGCCATACCATAAACATCAACACGGTCCAAATTTTCCGGCTGTTGTCGGCTTTCCCTTGGCAATGGTCCTCAAGCAAGCCTAAAACGTATGGTTTATTGATTAAATGTTCCGTGTTACTTTCACGGATTATTTTTTTCGCCCATTCGTTCATTTCATTTTTCAACCAATGGCGAATTGGCACTGGGAAACCAAGCTTTTTACGGTCAAGCACATGTGCCGGCACAACACCTTCAGCCGCTTTTCGTAAAATATACTTGGTTGTTCCATTAGCTGTTTTCAAGCTTGTCGGTATTTTAGATGCTACTTCAAACACGGCCTTATCAAGGAACGGAACCCTCAGCTCAAGTGAATGAGCCATCGTCATTTTATCTGCTTTCAGCAGAATATCGCCGCGCATCCACGTATGAATATCAATATATTGCATCCGGTCTACTGGATCATAACCTCTTGATTCCTCATAAAGCGGCTTCGTAATGTCTAAATAGTTCAATCCATCTCGATATACGCTCAAAAGATCACGTTTTTCTTCTTCCCTGAACATCTTCGCATTCCCGATATAACGCTCCTCCATCGGTGTAACGCCACGTTCAATAAAACTTTTTCCCTTTGTTCCTTCAGGCATCATGTTTGCAATCCCTTTTAAAAGTACTTTTCCTACTCTCGGGATTTTATTGAACACCTCTAAATCTTGGGGCTCACGGTAAATATTGTATCCACCAAATAATTCATCAGCACCTTCACCAGATAGAACCACAGTTACATGTTTTCGGGCTTCACGCGCGACAAAGTAAAGTGGGACACAGGCCGGATCTGCCAGCGGATCATCCATATGCCACATGATTTTCGGAATTTCATCCATATACTCCTGTGGTGAAATCACATAACTGATGTTTTCTACACCCAGCTTTTCTGCCGTCTCTTTCGCCACATCAATTTCACTGAAGCCATTATGTTCAAAGCCCACAGAGAAGGTTTTAATGGCAGGATGATATTCTTTAGCAATGGATGCAATGATGGAAGAATCGATTCCACCAGATAAGAACGAACCAACTGGTACGTCACTGCGCATATGCATTTTGACAGAGTCGAATAGTACATCTTTAATTTCTTTGATAAAATCGGATTCTGATTTTTGGACTGGCTTAAATTGTGCCTTCCAATATCGTTTGATTTCCAGAGGTGAGCCAATTTTTTTCGTGAAATAATGGCCTGGCTCTAATTTTTTTATTCCCTCAGACAAAGTGTTTGGTTCAGGAACAAATTGATAAGTTAAATAGTGCTGAAGCGAATCATAGTCTAAAACATCATTTTCGAGGGCAAGCAAGATACTTTTCTTCTCAGATGCAAACAAAGTTCTTTCTCCATCCTGCATATAGAAGAAAGGCTTGATTCCGAAAGGATCGCGCGCACCATAAAGGGTTTGCTCCTGCTTATCCCAAATAATAAAAGCAAACATCCCACGCAATTTTTCCACCGCTTTTTCCTTCAAGTGGCTATAAAGTGCGATGATAACTTCAGTATCAGAACTTGTCGAAAACGTTAAGCCTTCCTTTAACAGTTCATCACGCAATTCAACATAGTTATAGACTTCACCGTTAAAAATAATCCAATATCGCTCATTTTCATACGTAAGCGGCTGGTGTCCGCTTTCAATGTCGATAATACTTAAACGACGGAAACCAAATTGAATATGGTCATCATAAAAGAAACCATCATCATCAGGTCCGCGGTGGGTAATGATATCGTTCATATTTTTAAATTGTTGTCTTTGTTCATTACTATAGTTTTGTGTTTTGTCGTGTACACAACCGATAAAACCACACATTATGTACCTCACCTACTCCATTTCAAAATAAAACATTCTCAAAAAACATCTCTCTAATACTACCACTATTTTTGCAAAAATGGCACTGTGAACATTTAGAAATTTGGTGTACCTTCATTTTTCACTTCTATTGACCTACTTAAACATTTTATTCATTGGTACCAATATACTGAACAAGAAAATAGATAAAGTAAACTCCCCGATTTGCAAGCCGTTAGGCGACGACAGAGGCGTAGTTGCCCTTATGCCTGAAAGGAAAGTAATACTTTCCTTTCCTTTCGGCCGAAAAATAGAAAAGAGAGTTACATATGAAATGCAACTCCCCTTCCCATTTGTCTAGCTCCAGCGCCTAGGGGCTCAAGGAGACTAATCTCTGGCTTCGCTTTGCTTGCCAGTCGATAATTCGCCCTATCTCACCCCTGGTCAAGGCGCTTCCGCTTTTCTTGTTTATAGATTTGCTTGCTGGCGTAAAGTATCAGCTTTATCTGTAAGCTCCCATGGAAGCTCTACATCTGTACGGCCAAAGTGACCGTAAGCTGCTGTTTGTTGGTAAATTGGACGGCGTAGGTCCAGCATGTTAATGATTCCGGCAGGGCGCAGGTCAAAGTTTTTACTTACTAAGTCAACTAAAACCTCTTCACTTACCTTTCCAGTTCCAAACGTATCAACAGAGATGGAAACCGGTCTTGCTACACCAATTGCATAAGCAAGTTGAACTTCAACTTTTTCAGCAAGGCCTGCAGCAACGATGTTTTTAGCTACATAACGAGCCGCATAGGCTGCAGAACGGTCAACCTTTGTAGGATCCTTACCAGAGAAGGCACCACCGCCATGACGAGCATATCCGCCATACGTATCAACAATGATCTTACGACCGGTTAAGCCTGCATCCCCTTGTGGTCCGCCGATAACGAAACGGCCTGTTGGGTTAATGAAATATTTCGTGTTTTCATCGATTAGTTCTTGAGGAACAACTGGATTGATAACATATTCTTTCAGGTTACGTTGAATTTGCTCTAACGTTACCTCCGGATTATGTTGAGTTGAGATAACAATTGTATCAATGCGGACGGGCTTGTCATTTTCATCATACTCAACCGTAACTTGAGTTTTTCCGTCTGGACGAAGGTATTCAAGAACCTTATCCTTACGCACCTCTGTTAATCGGCGAGCAAGCTTGTGTGCTAGTGAAATCGGAAGAGGCATAAGCTCTTTTGTTTCATTACAAGCAAAACCAAACATTAAACCTTGGTCTCCTGCCCCAATTGCTTCGATTTCTTCATCAGACATTAAGCCTTCACGTGCTTCAAGCGCTTGGTCAACACCCATGGCAATGTCAGGACTCTGTTCACCAATCGAGGTTAAAACAGCACAAGTCTCGGAGTCAAAGCCGTATTTAGCACGATCGTAACCGATCCCTTTAATTGTTTCACGAACAATCTTCGGAATATCCACGTAAGTAGAGGTTGTGATTTCGCCAGCAACTAGAACTAATCCGGTCGTTACTGAGGTTTCAGCAGCTACACGAGCATTAGCATCCTTCGCTAAAATAGCATCTAAAATGGAATCAGAAATTTGGTCACATATCTTGTCAGGATGACCTTCCGTTACTGATTCAGAAGTGAACAAACGACGTTTTGTTGACATCTGAAATCCTCCTATAATATGAGATAATCGAGGTTTTATGAAGGTTACAGGAATACTTCTTGAACCTCGTGATTGATACGGTACTCATTCCCTTAGTATGAAATAAACAAAGGATTTTTATTAGAAACTCTTTTCATAAAAGGACTTATACAAAACAAAAAACCTTACCACTATGAGGAAAGGTTGTTCCGGGCCTTTCACTCTTATCGTTCAAGACATGAGCCTTGCGTCAGATTAGCACCTTCGCACTTGAAAAGGAACTGTTATGCAGTCATCCTTTTCGTTTAGCAGGTTGCTGGGTTTCATTGGGCCTGTCCCTCCACCAGCTCGGGATAAGAGAGTATCCGTTCAAATCAGAATATTACTCTACAATGGCGAACATTGTCAATGAGTTTTTTAAAGAAATATCTAGCAACTTCGTAAATGAACTGTTCTAGAGATTGCCTTCATTTTTTCATTTATATTCAAAAATCAACTATTTGTCATTACCGTTTTAAATTTTTTCGAATAATGTATAAAACACTACTCAATTCCATTGAATAGTATAGACTATTAGAATTAATGTGTTATACTATTTACTAATATTAATAATATAAAAACCCTAATAAAGGAAGGTTTCTTTAAATGAATTCTGTTCATATTCCAAATGAATTAAGCCACTTGTTAAACGAAAGCAATAGCCATGTCCAATTATCTGTACCTCAAATAGTTGAAAAAATCTTAAGTCGTAACGAAGGAACCTTAACCTCAACTGGAGCAGTTCGTGTCTCAACCGGTAAATATACAGGACGATCACCAAAAGATAAATTTATTGTAATGGAAGAGTCCACGAAGGATAAAATTGCTTGGGGTTCATTAAATCAACCTATTTCTGAGGAAGTATTTACTAATTTGTATCATAAAGTTCTAGATCATTTAAAACAACTTAATGAAATTTTTGTGTTTAAAGGCTTTGCCGGTGCTGATAAAAAATCCCGTTTGCCCATCCAAGTTATCAATGAATTGGCTTGGCATAATTTATTTGCCCAGCAATTATTTATTCGCCCAACTGCAGACGAACTGCTAGACCATGACCATGGATTCACTGTTATTTCTGCCCCCCATTTCAAGGCAGATCCAGCTATTGATGGAACAAACTCAGAAACTTTTATTATTATCTCTTTTGAACGCAGAATCGTTTTAATCGGAGGAACCGAGTACGCAGGTGAAATGAAAAAATCGATTTTTTCTGTGATGAATTATTTGTTGCCTGAAAACAATATTTTTTCGATGCACTGTTCAGCAAATGTAGGGGTAGAAGGTGATGTCGCTCTCTTCTTCGGGTTATCCGGCACAGGAAAAACAACCTTATCCGCTGATCCGAATCGTCGTTTAATTGGTGATGATGAACATGGCTGGTCTTCTAATGGTGTTTTTAATATTGAGGGCGGCTGTTATGCCAAATGCATCAATCTTTCCCGCGAAAAAGAACCGCAAATTTTTGATGCCATTCGTTTTGGTACAGTCCTTGAAAATGTGGTCATGAATCAAAAATCGAGAATTCCTGATTATGATGATGGAACGTTGACAGAAAACACAAGGGCAGCCTACCCAATTCAAGCGATTGATAATATTGTGCAGCCTAGTATTGCCGGTCATCCCAACACAATTGTCTTCTTAACAGCTGACGCGTTCGGAGTATTGCCACCAATTGCAAAATTAACGAAGGAACAAGCGATGTATCACTTCTTAAGTGGCTATACCTCAAAGCTTGCCGGAACTGAGCGTGGTGTAACATCTCCAGAGGCAACCTTCTCCACCTGCTTTGGTGCGCCATTCCTGCCGTTACCTGCGACCCGTTACGCAGAAATGCTTGGTGAAAAAATTCTTGAGCACAATGTAAATGTCTTTCTTGTGAATACCGGCTGGACTGGTGGAGAATATGGTGTCGGCAACCGGATGAAGCTTATGTTCACAAGAGCAATGGTTCAGGCAGCTCTTGAAGGTGAACTAAACCTTGTTGAAACGGTCAAAGACGAAATCTTTGGCTTAAATATTCCGCTTCATATTGCCGGTGTTCCTGACGAAGTTCTTCAGCCGAATAAAACATGGGCAGACCCAGAGGGCTATGAAAAGAAAGCAAAGGAACTGGCAGCAAAGTTCCGGGAGAATTTTAAGAAATTCACCAATGTTGCCGCTGAAATTGAAGAAAAAGGCGGACCGATTGCTTAAAATATTTGAACCATGTTATCAACTCAAAAAGCGATTCCATTCAAGAATCGCTTTCTTTAGTTTTTTAATCTGAAGGCTTTCCAACTCTAACAAAATTCGAATCCCCCATTACGCCAAAACTATATTTACCACTCTTTTCAATTCGGAAATCTCCTTTGTACATAGAAGTCTTTCTTCCATCTTCAGAAGTGGAATCTGTTTGATGTCTAAAAGTAAACTTGGAGATGTCAGTTGGCTCATCTTCATTAATGATCTCTAATTCGATTTCTTCAGGCAGGTTTTCCCCCACAACCTCAATGTAAGCATCCTGATAAGACTTGGCATACAAATCTTCTTGGGAAATCAATAATGTTGCATTACCGCCGAGTAAGACATAATGGTCCTTTACATTAATAGTAAATTTACCAATTTTCTTCTGCTTACCCGAAGTATTGCCGACAATGAATTCTAGGTTCCATTTTCCTCGTTTGTCAAAGAAGATACGCAAATCAACCGAAGCATGAGCGTCTGAACCATACAATCCACCAGATAATTGTCCGCCTCCAATGGTAGTTGATATTCCTGTTTCCACGTGTGTTGCTTCAACATTTAGATATTGATACGATTTAAGATCCTTTCCCCATAAAAAAACCTGTGTAATTCGCGATGAGCGGGGATTATCCCATACTACCCATTCCTTCGGCGCCAAGAGGCTAACCTTGTTCGGAATACCAAAATTACTATCTGCATAATGTGGGGTGCCATCTTTATCTACCAAGGCAAAATAATTGCCTTCCTGAGCCTGTTTAATAACAGTCCCAGTTCTTTGGTTCTTATCCTCCATTTTATTTGTTAAATAAAGGATTGGAGCAATAAGAATCAAGATAAACACCGCTGCTAAAGCGGCGATTCTTTGCAAGGGAAAATGCCTCTTTGGCTTTCGTACTCCGGCATCACTAATCGTTTTTAACATTTCTGTTCTTTGGATCGTTGTTAGTTCATGCTTTGGAAAATCCGCTAACACTTCAAGCAGTCCTTTATCCGATAAATGACTCAAAATACTCTCCCTCCTTTAACTGCTCATTTAGTTTTTTCACGGCCCTAAAAAAGGTGACATTCACTTTATTTTCCGACCAGCCGAGTACCTGACCTGCCTCCCGTGATGACATTTCAGCAATGCCTTTTAGTAAGACTACATCACGATAACTGGGCTTCAACCCATTAATCGCTTCATACAAATGGGCATATTCCATTTTTTTGACTATTTTTCCTCCTGTATCTTGTTCATGAAGCTGTGGAGATTCATAATCAAGAATCTGTTTAAGCCGATTCCAAACGGATTTTTTACGATAATAATCAATCGCTGTATTTCTGGCTATCGAAATAAGCCATGTTTTCGGACTTGAATCGTTCTTAAAGCGACTAAAGGCACGAAATGCCCGCAAAAAGGTTTCTTGAACCAAATCTTCTACATCCGAAGAACCGGTATAATAAACAAGATAATTAGTAACATCCTTCTCATATTGGATAAACCATTTCTCTATTTGATGGTCCCTTTCCAACCAAATACCCCCTTTCCCAATCCCTTTTTACTTTTGACTTTAAAAATAAGACGGCTTTGTCGATCCTTTCTTACACTTTTTTTACACTTTTCTGCAAAAGAAAAAGCAGGTTCAACAGCCCCTGCTTAATTCGTTGAATTCAATGAAATTAGTTGATATGTTATCGTCGTTCTGTTATTTTGCCATTCCACTTTTTTAATTAAAGCCGTTCCGCTTGAGTCTCCATCCATTGTTTTTCTGACATCAATTGGAATCTCAATTGGATATAGCCGGAGCCCTTCTTTTTCTAAAACAAATAGGTTTTCTTCGACTCTCTTCTCTCTTCCTTTTGTCACAATCATCGTATTTAACTCAAGGGGCATACCCATAAAAATCCGCTCCTCTGTTTGTATTAACTATATATTACCATTATTTGCATTGGTTTTTCATCCAATTTGATAAATCTCGAACAACTTTTCTATTTATTACAGGTGGGAAATAGTGTGTAAACTCATCAAAATACCAACATTCGACTTGTTTGTCTAATGACCTAAGTCTTCTTTCTAGTCGGTAGGCATGCTCTACGGAAACATTATCGTCCATAACTCCATGAATAATCAAAACTGGAGCAGCTAGTTTTTCTAACTCATAAAGAGGTGTCCTCACTTGATACCGCTCTGGATACTTCTCCGGAGTGCCGCCAATGACCCTCTTCATCATTCTTCGTAAATCTTTTCTCTCCATATAAGTTAAGGTCATATCACTAACCCCGCCCCACGTCACAACAGATGCCGCATCCGGAAAGTGAATCCCTGTCAGCAGCGCCATCACTCCGCCGCGTGAAAAACCAAAGATATGGATATCTCGAACTCTTGGCAATGACTTTAACAGCAAAAAGGCTGAAAACGCATCTTCCCTATCATCCCCTGCAAAATCCTCATTGCCCTCCCCGCCTTGATTTCCACGATAATAGGGAGCAAAAACAATAAACCCCTCGGCCGCAAACTGAGCAATCCTTGAAGGTCTAACTTTTCCAACATTTTTGATCCCGCCTCTTAAATAAAGAAATCCATCACAAACGCCCTTGTTTTTTGGTTCAGCAAGCATTCCTTTTACTCTCAACCCATTTGAGAGGTAGGTAATTACATTCAATTCTACCTTTGGATTAGGGGAGGGAAAGCGATTAAACGCAACAATTTTTCCATTATAGTCATTCATTTTTATCTATCCTTATTAAAAATTTTGGAACTAGGCATTCACACATTTTATTCGCCTTCATACGATATCTTAGGTAAAAACAGCCCAGAATATAATTGATTTAAGGAGGTCCATCATTTTATGAATAAATGGGTAAAACTCAGTTTCTCCTCACTTCTCATAGCTTTTTTTATGTTAACCTTAGCTGCTTGCAATACAAATGATGATACCAAAACAAAGAAACTGGAAAAAGTCCGGATTGCAGAAGTAACTCGCTCGATTTTCTATGCCCCGCAATATGTCGCCTTAGCAAAAGGATTTTTCAAGGCCGAAGGTTTAGACATTACGCTAACGACAACTCCTGGGGGCGACAAAACGATGACGGCCCTAATCTCAGGGGGAGCCGATGTTGCCCTTGTAGGTTCTGAAACATCGATTTATGTATACGCACAAGGGGCTAATGATCCAGTCATCAATTTTGCACAATTAACGCAAACTGACGGCACATTCCTTGTTTCCAGAGAAAAAATTGACCATTTTTCTTGGGATTTATTAAAGGGAACCACCTTCCTCGGCCAACGTAAAGGCGGCATGCCGCAGATGGTCGGTGAATTTGTGCTAAAGAAGCATGGAATTGATCCACACAAAGATTTAACGTTAATCCAAAATATCGACTTCGCGAACATTGCTAATGCCTTTGCCTCTGGTTCAGGTGAATTCGTTCAATTATTTGAGCCAACTGCTAGCATTATTGAAAAAGAAGGAAAAGGCCATATTGTTGCATCATTTGGTAAAGAATCCGGCCATGTGCCCTATACAACCTTTATGGCAAAAGAAAGCTATATGAAAAAAAATAAAGCGACGATTGAAAAATTCACAAAAGCCATTTACAAAGCCCAGCAATGGGTGAAAACACATAGCGCCGAGGAAATTGCCAAGGCAGTGGAACCGTATTTTCCGGATACAGATCGCGGAATTATGAAAACCGTTGACGAGCGCTATAAGAATCAAGGCTCGTTCGCAACAGATCCTATCCTGGACGAAGAAGAATGGAATAATCTTCAGAACATCATGAGAGAAGCTGGCGAGCTTCCAAAAGAAGTCGATCATAAAACGCTAGTCAATACAGCGATTGCCGAAAAGATTATCAAGAAATAATAGGAAAGGGAGGCCGTTCATATGAGCTTTTTACATGTTCAAGGAATTCATCACACCTATTTTTCTAAAGCCTCTGCTACCACGGCCCTTTCCGATATTTCCCTTACGGTTGAGGAAGGAGAATTTGTCTCCATCCTCGGCCCAAGTGGATGTGGAAAGACAACCCTGCTCTCCATCATATCCAGTCTGATAAAACCGTCTGAAGGAACTGTCTTGTTAGAGAATAAACCTATTTCAACTTCCAAAAATGAAATTGGCTATATGCTACAGCAGGATTATTTGTTTCCATGGAAAACGATCGAAGAGAATATTTTTCTAGGTCTTAAGTTATCAAAGCAGATAAATGATAAAACCAAATCAAATGCCCTCGGGTTATTAAAACAGATTGGTTTAACAGGAGTAGAAAAACAGCTGCCAAAGCAATTATCAGGAGGAATGAGGCAGCGGGTTGCCCTCGTTAGGACGCTCGCAACCGAACCAAAACTGCTGATGCTGGATGAACCTTTTTCCTCTCTCGATTATCAAACAAAGCTAAAGCTTGAGGATTTAGTGTCGCAAATATTAGCTGAATTTGGCAAAACGGCGATTCTCGTTACCCATGATATCGGGGAAGCCATCGCCATGAGTGATCGAGTCTTTTTATTCTCGTCGCATCCTGGAAGGCTCCATAAAACATTTCATATGCCAGCGGAGTTACGCCGATTAACCCCTTTTGAAACGAGAAATCATGAACTTTTCCCAAGTATCTTTCAAATGATTTGGAAGGAGTTGGAGTCCCTTGAGCAAGGAAATGAATAAGGTGGATCTCCTTCATAAAAACTACCTTCAATCCCTAAAAGTTGAAAAAAGATGGGTCCGGTTATATCAGGCTATCATTTTCCTGCTCTTTTTTTCGAGCTGGGAGGTTTCGAGTCAAAAACAGTGGATTGACCCGCTCATTTTCAGTTCCCCTACAAAAATATGGAACTTATTTTTAAACAAACTCCAGGATGGCTCGTTAATAACGAATATAGGTGTAACTTTAACGGAAACTGTTCTTGGCTTTATTTTGGGTACCTTACTTGGCACAATATTAGCGGCCATTCTGTGGTGGTCACCAATGATTTCAAAAATTCTAGATCCCTACCTTGTCATCTTAAACGCGATGCCCAAAGTGGCTTTGGGGCCGATTTTGATTGTCGCTTTAAGTCCCGGATATCCCTCCATTATTGCAATGGGAGCGATTATCTCGATCATCATTACGACCATTGTTGTTTATACCTCATTTAAAGAAGTCGACCCAAATTATTTAAAGGTGCTGCAAACCTTCGGAGCTACGCGCTTTCAATGCTTTAAAGAAGCCATTATGCCGGCGAGCTTCCCAACCATTATTTCGACTTTGAAGGTCAATGTCGGTCTATCATGGGTCGGTGTCATCGTTGGAGAATTCCTTGTATCGTCTAAAGGACTCGGATATATGATTATTTACGGCTTTCAGGTCTTTAATTTTACACTTGTTTTTCTATCGCTTTTGGTTATCGCAGTATTCGCCACAATTATGTACCAGCTCGTGGAATTATTAGAGAAAAAATTAATCAAAGAATAGTGGTTCGCCAAGGGCTTTCCGCTATTCTTTTTCACTTTGCTTTTGATTGATATAGGTAACACATTCTTCCACAACCTGATCTTTCATAATAAAGCTATATTCTTCACCAAATCGCAGCTGTAATAAATCACCTTTAACAATAACGGGACCATTTGTTTCATAGTAACTGCTTGTTTCAGCTATCCTTTTTACCTTTCCCCAAAAAACAGTCTTCACAAAAGGTTCCATTTCATCATAAACCATGTACTGTGCCAAATAGTTCAAATCGGCAAGAATAGCCCCGGTCTCCTCATAGGTCTCACGTCGTGCTGCTTCCTCAAGGGTTTCCCCGGATTCTCTTTTACCACCGGGAAATTCAATCCCCCTTTGTTTATGATTGGTTAAAAGCCAGCCATCCTCAAATTGGCAAATGACCAGAACATGTTTCGATTCTACTTGAAAACTGTTCTGGGAAAAGGTGAGTTCAACCTTGTTTCCGTTATCATCTAAAAACCGTATCATGTTAAAACCTACCTCAATTTTTTGATGCTTTTATTATAAATGGTAACTTACCGATTGGCGAGGCCGTTAGGACTGTTCATGAGGCATAGTTGAATTTATACTTTACTATTAGCTAAACGAAAAAAAGGGAAAACCCCCTGTGATTTGGATTTTCCTTTATGAGGCTATTCTTCTTTCTGCAAAATATTCATGCTATCAATATGACTTTTGGCTTCTTCATCCCCCAGCTTGTGCAGCATCCCATATACCTGCTGAATGGTACTGTCGTAAGCATCGTTTTCACGGTCATAATGATATTGAACATAGGGAACATGGGCTCTGAAAAAATTTTTCCATTCAGTGGAATAATTTTGGTTAAACAGCTCACGGAGCTCGGTGATTTCTTGATCTGATGCATGTATTTTATAGCTCCAAGTCGAATCAGTGGCACTTTGGGAGATTTCCCCAGCCCCGACATCTATAAAATAGGTTTTCTTTTGCTCGTCCATTTTGTCATCCCCTTTTGCTCTTTATTAATCCACAAATAGATAAAATTTATTCTTTTTCAAAATTCGACTCATTTTTTTGAAATGAATACGTTATAATAAACATACAATCAAGAAAACAGATTTTTCAGTTAATTCAAAAACAAGAAAAGGAGGGATGATTTTATCTTTTTATGGGTATGGAATAGGTATAAGATTAAATAAGGAGGTGCTCCAATTGAAATTAGTCGATGAATTATTTGAGATGTACCGAAACAAGCTAACTGGCGATGAAGAAGATATTGACATGCTGGCGTTTGCCTTTTTAGAAGAGATGTCACATGAGGACCTGCTTGCCTTAATCCAAGAAATGGATAAACAAGAACTTTATGATTTAATGGGTATTTATTTAATCGAAAGCTTAAAAGGGAAATTTGCCCAAGAAGAATACGGACAACATCGCACAAATACTTACTACCCTAGAAATATTCATTGATTTTACATAACACCGTTCAATTGGGAGGCTGAATAGCTTCCTTTTTAGTGCATTGAGGTCATTCATTAGAGATATTCATGTTACAATGTAGTTGTAAAAGGGGGGCCAGACATGAATACCGTACTAGTGATTAGTATTATTATTGTATTTATCGTTTTACTATTAGCTGTTATTACTACTTCAAAAGCATACTCTTTTAAACATACCGTGGATTCTATTGAAGACACTCCTATTATTGACGAGGAGAATAAACAGCAAGTTCCTAATCAGGAGGAAAACAAGGTATAAAAAAATTCCTATTCGTTTGAATAGGAATTTTTCATTTAATTAGGCAAAAACCTGTTTTAAGTCTTCTTTGCTTTGCTCTAGCCAGAACCGCATTAACCGTTTGGCTTCTTCTAAATCATGCAGCTTCGCTTGCCCGCATTGTCGTTCATTAGCAGCAGGAATATCGACGATTTCAACCGCATCCTTCATGGTATCCTCAAGTAGATCAATGATTTCCTCCACTGTTGGTTCACCGCTAACAACTAGGTAATAACCGGTTTGGCAGCCCATTGGAGAAATATCAATAATATCAAAGTGGTCATATTTTTCGGAATGCTTTCTAATATTAAAGGCAAGTAAATGCTCTAACGTATGAATCGCATCTGGTTTCATCGCTTGTTTATTAGGCTGGCAAAAACGAATATCATATTTATTAACTACTCCGTCACTTCCGACCTTATGGACACCGCAATGTCTCACATAAGGGGCTTTAACGGCATTATGATCTAAATCAAAGCTTTCAACTGAAGGCATAAATATCACTCCTTTATTCATCTATTACCTATCTTACTATAAAATCCGAGTTTTTTCATCTACTTACATAGATTTAACAATTTAGACGTATGTTTAAATATATGTTATGTTGTAAGTAATCATAAAAAGGAGATAAAAATCCATGTTGAAAAAAATCTTTCTTTCCATTATTCGTTTTTATCAGGTCGTTATCTCACCATTAAAACCACCAACATGTCGATTTTATCCTACTTGTTCACACTATGGCTTAGAAGCAGTTCAACGGTTTGGTGCATTAAAAGGTGGCTGGCTTACCATTAAACGGATATTAAAATGTCATCCCTTTCATCCAGGAGGGTTGGATCCTGTTCCTGAAAAAAAGCACGACTAATTATTATAACCATCTACAACTAAATCAAGCTTCCCAGTCTTGGGGTCAATTACGAGTCCATGGACAGGAATTCCCTCGGGCATTAACGGATGATGTTTAATAATGTCGACACTGTGCTCCACACTCTCAGTCACATTATCAAACCCATGAAGCCACTGGTGAATATCAATGCCAGAATAGATAAGCGTATCAATGGTTTCTTGTGTTATTCCTCGCTCTTTCATATTCTCAATCACTGGCTCGGCTTTTAAGCCGCTCATTCCACAATCATAATGTGCAATAACCAATACCTCCTGAGCCTGTAATTCATATACCGCAATCAGAATGCTTCTCATCACACTTCCAAAGGGGTGAGAGACAAGGCCGCCAGCATCTTTAATTAGCTTTGCATCCCCATTTCCCAGGTTTAGGGCTTTCGGCAATAATTCCAACAATCGTGTATCCATACAGGTGAGTATGACCATTCGCTTATTAGGGAACTTAGTTGTTTCATATTTCTCGTATTCGTGATTTTTTACAAAATTTTCATTATGTTCAAGAATCTCGTTCAATATTGTTGAGTTGTTCATATAAATCCCACCTTTCTTTTTTAGCATACATAAAAGACAATGCTAATAACAAATTATATACTTGCATTTAAGTTATTTTTTTTGTAAGATACATATGGAAATCGGAATCGTTCCGTATTATACATTTATTTCTTTTCTGAATACTAAAAATTTTTCGAATTTAAATCGTAATTAATCCGATTTAATAACTTTAAGGAGCCCTTATGAAAAAAATAATTCTTATCCTTTCGATTCTGTTACCATTAAGTCTTATTTTGTCTGCTTGCGCTAATGGAAAAGACCAGGTACAAAAAAAGAAAGGCCAGTTAAGCATCTATACCACTGTATTCCCACTTCAATATTTTACTGAACGGATTGGCGGTAAATATGTAGATGTTAAAACAATCTATCCTCCTGGGGCGGATGAACACACCTTTGAACCATCCCAAAAAGATATGATGAATTTGGCGGATTCAGACTTATTTTTCTATATTGGATTAGGTCTTGAAGGATTTGTGGAAAAAGCAAAAGGAACATTAAAAAACGAGAATGTTACCTTAGTGCCCACTGCCGATAAGCTGAATTTACCAAAAAATAATCATTCAACAGAAGAAGAGGCAGCGCATGATGACCATGACCATGGTGATATCAATCCGCATGTATGGGTCGATCCCCTTTATGCAAAGGAAATGGCTGCCGTTATTCGAGATTCTTTAGCAAAAAAAATGCCGCAAAACAAGGACGTTTTCAATACAAATTATCAAAAACTAGCTTCTGAGTTAGATGACCTCAATACCCAATTTGAGCAGACGATTACGAATGCCAAGCATAAAAAAATCATTGTCACACACGCTGCGTTTGGGTATTGGGAAAATCGTTATGGGATTGAACAAATCAGTATTTCAGGGCTTTCGACTACAAACGAACCAACACAAAAAGAACTTGAAAAAATTATTTCTATCGCTGACCATGACGGCTTACACTATATTCTTTTCGAACAAAACGTCCAATCAAAGCTAGGCAAGGTCGTTCAGAGTGAAATTGGTGCTCGAGCATTACCGATTCACAATCTCGCTATTTTATCTAAAGAGAACATAAAAAACAAAGAAACGTATTTTTCATTAATGAATAAAAATCTTGAAACATTAAAAACAGCTTTAAATCATTAACCTTGAAAAATTTGGTTTTATAGCCATTCACTCACTTTTATTCCCTATCACTTACAGGATTGCTGGCACTTAAATCAGCAAATGCTATGACAGTATTACCGAAACTTTAAGGAGTGATACCAAATGGCACAAGATGTTTTATGTGAAGTGAATAACTGCTCGTTTTGGGCTAATGGTAATAAATGCAGCGCCGATAAAATTTATGTGGTCAGCCATACCGGTCAAACGGCTGATTCCACAAAAGAGACCGATTGTAAAACTTTTGAACCAAGTGACCTTTAGATTAAATAAAATGAACAGACAATTTTATTCAAACGGGTTCACTTGTGAGGCGCAAAACAGTAAATCGCAAGTAAAATCTCACCACTGATCACAAAATATTCACCTAGAGATTCACAGTATATTTCAATTAAAGAATGGCTCGGACCTTTTTATCTAAGCCATTCTTTATTTTATTCATCGTTTTTTACTAAAGCACCCCGTAAGTTTAAGTACACAACTTCACAATCTTTTTTAGTGGATAAGAAAAAGGCGACCTTCTTCATGAAGAATCGCACCTGATTGTGGATATAAGTACTTTATCTCACTATTGTAAAATTTTCATCATCATCACTAATAGGTACATCAATCATGGTTACTTTTTTTACAGATGCCCGTTTCAATGACTGCATACAATTGACCAAAAAATAAATTTTCGATTCTTCCCCTTGTAATTCTGCTTCCACACTTCCATCTTCTAAATTTTCCACCCATCCCTTTAATTTCATTCTTTCAGCAATACAATATATTTCCAAGCGAAATCCTACCTTTTGTACTCTTCCAGAAAAAGTAACTCTTTTTCTGATAAAACTGCCTGAATTAAATTTAGGAAACTTTATACGATTCGCATGACTAATTACATATCCGTCTCTTAATTTCTTAAAAACGCTCATTTAATACAACGTCCTCCTTCTAGTTTATGACTCACTCGTCTCCGAACCAAAAACAAAAGCCTTACTCCCTCTAAGAAGTAAGGCTAAATATATATTCTCCATTAAGAAAAACTTATCCTTCTTATTCAACTGCTTCGTTAGTACAACAACAAAGGGATCGCCAGCACCCCCACTATTTAACTCTTGAACCCTATAGTTTAAGTGATAGCATTCACAAATTTATATAAAAAAAGCCGATCTCCACATTTGGAAAGTCGGCCATATTTTTGTCCCAATAGAAAGATTGTAAGACACCGCTCAGGTAACCACTGGAGCGGTGCTAATGATTAAATGATTAAATCTGGATGTATTCACCAATTATAATATTTTGATATACCCTTCTGTTCCATGCACGCGAATTCGTTGCCCTTCTTTTATCAGATTGGTGGCATTCTCCACTCCGACAACTGCTGGTAACCATATTCACGCGCGATAACTGCTCCATGGGTCATCAGTCCACCAACTTCGGTAACTCACGATTCTGTTTACTCACAAAAATGATCGCCTTTCGACGACCCCTTCTTCGAGCAAGGAAAAATAAATTGTGAATCTATATTTTATAAGTTGTTCCGATATAAATATGCTACTGAAAATATTAAACCAGTAATGAAAGCACTTATAGTTATATAAGATAAACCTGTAGAGCAATAAGATACTGTGCTGCTAATTAAAGTAAACAATAACCATTTTACAGACGATGAAAAAAATCTAACCATTACCATTTACCTCTTTTGCATCTTTTGAATTCCAAAAATAATTAGAAAATACATCTGAAAATGCATCAACAGTCCTATTTAGTTCATCAAAATTATTATCTACGCCTCCAATTTCTAGCAACATAGCCTCATTAGAAATATCTTGATTGTAGATACCATTCCCTTCACTGTAAGTTTTAAGGAAGATTCCACGGCTAATACCAGGATATTTTGTCTCTAACTTTTCGTTTAATTTTTTTACAAACTCTAAATTTTCTTGATAATTTTTGTTCTCTTTACCTATCACAAAATATAGCCTTGCATAGCTCTTCCCGTTTATTGTTTTAGTTGTCAATTTTCCTCTAGCTGAATCACGATGTATATCAATAAAATATTTTAGATTATTGTTTTTACCCGCCACTGCTTCAACAATTTGATGTGATACTGTATATGCCTTTAGTGTACTCCATCTTCTTTTATGCAATTCTTGAGTCATATTTGTTTTATCGTGTTCAACACCTATCCCTTTCCTCATTAGGTCATCAGCTAAGTGTTGTCCAAGACTAATTACATTTACCCTATCATCATTGCTAATTGCATCGTTTGGAATTTTAGCATCTTTTAATAAAGGGAGAAATGACTCGTAACTGTGAGAGTGATAAATAAATACTGACTTTTTTTCAGGATTCGTTATAGGGCTATTGTTTTCTGGTATCTTGGTTTGATTTAATTTCTCCTCAGAAACTTTCCTTTCATTTAATAGAACTTCAATAGGTGGAGACGATTCATATGGTAGTGTGGCAAGGCCTGTCCCTTCTCCTGCTACTACTATTTCAGTGTCATACATTCTTAATCCAGGTAATTCATTCCCTAAAAACGTTCTAGCATCTGTTGGTTTAATAGTTGTTGCTATCTGGATAGCTAGATTTGAAATTTTTGATGCTGTGAAAACAGGGTTGTCCATTTCAGGGAAAAAGGTATGATTCTCATATTTAAAAAATTGAATAAAGAGTTTTTCTGTGTTTAATATACCAATTGAATTATTTATTTTTTGGGAAGAAATTTTAATATTCATTAAAACAACCAACGAAATAATCAGTAACATTAGTATAACAATTAGAATAGATCGGTAAGTAATTTTTAGTGAGATTATTTTTATCGTATTCATTGGAAAAACCCCCTTAACTCATTTATATGGGCTAAAAAGAGTTTTATGGCAAAATTTTCATTTTTCCTATTTCATATTAATATTACTAAATATAAAAATTCATATTTAATTAACAGCTCGCTAGTTTAATAACAAGGCTCTGTTAAAGGTAAATGTTGATATTTAATACTTTCCCGAATTATTAGTATAATCGACCTAAGAACGAATATTCGGGAGGAAGTAAGAATGAGCAAGGCGTTTAGCAATCTACTGAAACACATTGATAAATTACCGCATACCCAAAAAGAAAAAGTATATCAATGGGTAAAACGCTATGTTCAGCCTTCTTCCTCTGTGGGTGGTCGTTTAATCAATGAAATGAGAGAAACTCGCTTCAAGGAAGGATTTGAGTGTCCTCATTGTTCATCTGAACACGTTGTTCGGTTTGGAAAATATAATGGTCGTCAACGCTATCGCTGTAAATGTTGTGGCAAAACTTTTACTGACACAACCAACACCGTTTTATACCGTACTCGAAAAGGTGATGAATGGATTACATTTGTTGATTGTATGTTCAAAGGATATTCCCTGCGAAAATCGGCTGAAATCGTAGGGGTTACTTGGGTTACTCTTTTTTATTGGAGACACAAACTTTTAAACGCTTTAAAACAAATGGATTTCAAGCATTTTGAAGGTATCGTTGAAATTGACGAGACCTATTTCCTATACTCCGAAAAGGGGAAACGTGGTAGTACTAACCGCAAACCTCGAAAACGAGGCGGAAAATCTAAGCATAGAGGTATCAGTCACAAACAGGTTTGTGTTCTCGTTGCCAGAGACCGCACAAAAGCGACTGTCTCCAAAGTCGCTTGTACGGGTCGTATTGTGAAAACAAAGGTTGATACTTTAATTGGTTCTAAATTGTCTGATGAAAATGTGCTTGTAACTGATGCTTGGAGGGCATATAAAACGTATGCCAAAGAAAAAGGTTTAGAGCATTATCGGATTAAGTCAGACAGTGGCAAACACGTTATTAAGGGCTTGTATCATATCCAAAATGTCAACGGTCTCCATTCTTGTTTAAAACAATGGATAGACCGCTTTAAAGGCGTGGCTACAAAATATCTTGATAATTACCTTGCTTGGTTTTTATTTGTCGATAGTCGTAGCAACGAAAGCACTAAACAGCATATCAAAGAATTCCTTCTCACATCATTTGTATATGAAGTGACAGACACATATGATAGTTTAAGGTTGTCAAAATTTAATGTTTAATTTTGTATAACCAAAATAATTGAAAACTTCAATAAACAATTGGAGAATTGTGGTAAATTATACAATGAGAGGGGAGAGGGAATATGACATACGAGATTTACGCAGTAATTATTTTAATAGTTGGGATATTAATAGCCACTTTATCCAGCCTGAGAAAACCTAAAGCAAAGAAGTTCAGAATTTGGGGAATAACCACTATGCTCATAATAGCACCAATTGCTTCGTGGTTAATCAGTAGTATCTATGGATTAAGTAAAGGTAGTGGATTTGCAATGATAGGGCTACTTATCATTCTGTGTCCAATCCTTTTTATAGCAGGAATTGTTCTTTATTGGATTGGTGGAAGGGTCTGAAAATTCAGAAGTAAGTTTAAAAGAAACGGGAAACCTTTGAAAAATAGAGTTTCCCTTTAATATTGCTAAAAATCAACAATAAGATTTAACAGAGCCAATAACAAAAAAAGATGGTTGCAGCCGCAATCCTATCTTAAAGTAAAGCCCCCGTTCAACAAGATTTTTTAGCTCTCTCGTCTACATTGAATACGACTTTCTTTTCCGGAAATACCTTTTTCTATTGAAACATTAGTTATTTTAACACCATTTTCTGGAGTATCGGACAAAGTTATATTGATTCTATCGTAAGGAACATCGCCATGATGTGCTCCATAGTTTAACGCACTTGCTTGAACTATATGTCTTCGATCAGCACCAGCTATTCTTTCAATACTATCTATCTTTGGACACATAATAAAATCAGAGTTTTTTTCGTCGAGTTGAGTAAAATACCTGAAATATAAAGTTTCATCAAGCAATTCTTCTTTAGAGGCTCCATAACTTTCATATTTCCACCCCACTAGGAGCCAATCATAAAGCTCTTGCGACTTTAATCGAACTTTTACTTTATTTTGGGTATATAAGACCTCACTATCTACTAAAGTGCAGGTCTTTCCATCGTTTTCGGTAATACAGTTGAATACAGGTTCTAAACTTGCAACATCCCCATTACTCATTGTCACTTTAAGTTTTACTGGAGATTTATAAGATTCAAACTCGGTTACTCCATTTGCAGGTCTTGATGTGTTAATCCAATTAATAACCTTTCTGATTATTACTTCTTCATAACCATCATTTATTTGAAATATCCGGGATCTCCCAGATAACCGCTTTACTTGTACTGAATTAACTTCCTCAGTTTTTAGTGGGTGAATTCCGTTCAGTTTTGGATTGACATCAGCCTTTACTAATAACATTGGAGAAAATAATCCAGCAATCACCAGACCTATTATAACTAGTTTTTTCACGAATTTTTGCCACCTCTGGATGTAAGTTTTTTAGATATTTTCCCCTAATATTAAGACTGAATACTTAAAGAACTAAGATGCAAATCAATCAGATTCCGTTACAACAAAGAACATCATTCAATAGCTTTTCTTGTTGAACTAAACTCCGTTAGAATAAGGATATAAATCATCTTGCTTGGTTCATACTTTTTATTTAGAAGTTAAAATTAAATTTCCGTTGGAATCAAATTTTGACCAACCATCTTTAAGACTTGGATATTTCATTCCACTTTCAATCGAGCTGCCTCCAATCATCAAAGGAGATTCATATACAATTAGCAAGACGCTATTAGAGGATTTATCATATTCATATTCATATATTAAATTGGGCTCATCGGCAAACTTATAAACAATCATCCATCTGCCTGTTTTAAACTCCTTAGATGATTTTTTTTGATACTCTTTATCAAAATCTACTTTCTGAGCTTTCATATATGTTTCAATTCTTTCCTCCGCAATTTTTTCATATCCAGGAAAGTTTATATCCCAAACAATTACAACCGCTAGCACAAATATAAATACACATATAGATAAAAAGAACTTTTTGGACACCAAAACCACCCCTTGGTGTAATTTTACACTAATTATAACAATTAAAACCAGGCAATTGGTGAGAATGTTTATTTAATTTACGCTCTTCAACTCCAGTTACTTGAATAAGAAAAAAGCCACCAAATTGGCAGCTAGATCTTCAACTCTTGCATCCGTTACTCTAAAAAGATTTAAATTCAAGATTATTTCTCCCACATTTCAATCCATCTTCCTTCTGGATCAGAAATCCAAATAAATGTTCCAAACTCGCTTTTTTCAGGTTGTTTTAAAAGTGGAATTCCAATTTTATTGAAATGTTCCATCCACGCTTCAATATTTTCTACTTGAAAATTTAGCATCACAGATTGTTCTTCTGGAAAATAATTACTACTTTCTTTAAACAAAGAAAAGATTGTTTCGTTGTCAGCATCAGGCTTGATGATAGTACCATTCCACTCTCCCATCGATATACCTAGAGTTTCTTTATACCAATTTTTTAATGAATCAACATCTTTTGTTCTCCAAAAAATCCCACCGAAACCTTTAATTTTCATAATCTTGACCTCCTATTAGATATATATAAAAGATTTTATTGTTAAACGATCTGCCCTTTAGTGTAACAAGATAAAGAGCTGCCGTTATAACTTTTTGCTAAACTCAAGCTCCCTTTAGTTTAGGTTCATTTATTCACAAACTTATTACAGGAATGCTGCCACGTTTTTTAATGCTTTAAAGAAATGCATTGACATCACCAGAACAGCACATCCCTCGATTTCATTTATTTTTATGATTAGAATTCAGTAATTCTGCCTTTATTTCTTCGTCTGACACAAATACCTCTTCATTGTTTTGACTCTTACTTTTAGGAATTAACAATAAAATACCCAAGATTAAAACAATTAAAATTAGACAAATAGAAATAGTATGCAACCCTTGCCCCGCTGCCATAGCAACTTGAAATACAATTGAGGATGTAAGTAATGATAAACTAATTATTAAAAGTCCAAATAACCTGTACATAACATCCCCTTTCAATTCCTAGTTTATAAAGTCGTTACTGATATTTATTCTAGATAATAATTAGTTTTCCTTCTTCGACCTGCCAGCTTATTAAGTCCAAATAATAAATTAGGATGAAGATCTGTTTGATCAACACCCTAATTCTTTAAAATAGATCTAAAATACAAAATAAAAGACCAAGATTATGTACTTTAATAAGTAAGCAGATGGTTTCCCACGAAATGAATCATTCTTAGTATCTTTAGTAAGAAAAGCAAGTAATACAAGAGTTAAAGAAAATGATAATGATAACAAGTGCTGATGAATGGATGGAGATCAAGTATCAATGTCAACGAATGAACTATTACAAGAAGACCAACAAGGAATTATATGATTTTTTTCAAATCCGGCAATACGTTGGCAGTCCGTTTGGTAAGAATCCGGCATAAGACAGGTGAGATTGAGTACCTGATGACCAACTTGACATCGGAAGAATTCGACACGGATGAGATTTCCTGGTTATACAACCTTCGTTGGGGAATTGAAACCAACTACCACTACTTAAAGGAAAGCATGAAGATTACAAATATCTCAAGTAGTAAGGAAGAACTTATTAAGCAGGACATCTATAGTCAGATGTATGTTTTTAACCTTCTGCAAACTGTCCAAAATGAAGCTGAAAAGGAGATTGTTCAAGAGAATTATAAGCACAAAATGAAAATCAACATAAATATGGCTGTGGGGTATATAAAACGATACTTTATTGTCATTATGTTGAGGGAAGAGCCATCGGAATGGGAGCAGCTCTATAATCGATTGCACAACAAGATTCTCAAGGAAATAGTCCCTATTCGAAAGGGAAGGAAATATGAACGGACAACGTGTTCGAAAAACAGGCATCACATAAACAAAAGAAAAGCCTTTAATGGATAAAATGGAGTAAAACAACTTAAAATCCGATATATGGGGGGGAAATTTTCTCTTTTCGTGCTGCCTTTTCCTTCAATTGAAAAAAACTATGAATCACAATCCAACTGAATTGTAATCCATAGTTCCTTAAGTTAATGACATTGATTACCAAAGTGGTTTGCTTCGGAATTTACTCTTTTACTGTCAATTATATCTTTGGCCTTTATTCTTTTAATTACTTTCCTACGAAAGAGCACTACCCGCTGTAAATTCTTCTAAAGCATGCATGGCAAGCCTCGCGTTGGGATAAATGATCGAACCGCCACCAATCACACTAATTTTGAGGGTTCCATGATTTCGTCGATGGTTGCCCCGCCATTTTTACAACCTTCCATGTGATAGCAAATGCATTCATCGCATCGGCTAACTATTGATATGACTAATCCCATAATGGTATACTTACCCTAACTGGCGTTTAAATTGTTTACTGGCGAAGAAGTAGGCGATGACCATGATGCCGACGCACCAGGCAAGCGCGATCCAGATACCGTTGCCAACAGACCCTTCATACAAGAGGGCACGAATCGTATTCACGATTGAAGTCACGGGCTGGTTCTCAGCGAACGCACGGACAATTTTAGGCATGGTTTCGGTAGGGACAAAGGCCGAACTGATAAACGGCAGGAAAATCAGCGGGTACGAGTAGGCTGTCGCCCCTTCCATAGACTTCGCTTTCAATCCGGGAATGATCGCCAGCCATGTCAGTGCCAGCGTAAACAGCCCAAGTATCCCAGCTACTGCAAGCCAATCCAGAATATCAGCGTTGGAACGGAAGCCCATTAAGAGCGCGACAAGGATAACCACCACGACAGTAAGCGCATTGGAAACAAGCGAGGTAAACACGTGAGCCCACAATACCGACGAGCGCTTGATTGGCATGGTAATGAAACGCGCCATCAGCCCGCTCTTTACATCGGTAAACAGCCTTAGTGAAGTGTAAGCGACGCCGGATGCGATAGCCATCAGCAAGATTCCCGGCAATAAATAATTGACGTAGTTGTCCGTGCCTGTCTTTATGGCTCCGCCAAATACGTAGACAAACAGCAGCATCATCATAATCGGCGTAATCGCCACCGTGATAATCGTATCCGGGCTGCGCAAGATGTTGCGCATTAAACGCCCTAGTAATACCCATGTTTTGCTTTTCATTTACATCTCCTCCTTTTTGCCGATGATCGCGAGGAAAATTTCCTCCAATGTCGGCTGCTTCTCGATGTACTCCACTTTCGCTGGCGGGAACATCTCTTTGAGTTCGGTAAGAGTACCGGTCGTGATGATTTTTCCGCCATGCAGGATGGCGATACGGTCCGCCAGTTGTTCGGCTTCCTCCAGGTACTGGGTCGTCAGCAAGATGGTCGTGCCACCGCCAGCAAGCTCCTTGACGGTATCCCAGACTTCAATTCGCGCTTCGGGATCAAGCCCTGTCGTCGGTTCGTCAAGAAAAATGACTGCTGGCGTCCCGATCAGGCTCATGGCGATGTCAAGCCGGCGCTTCATACCGCCGGAATATTTGTCCGCCCGGCGGTTGGCCGCATCGGTCAGGCTGAATCTTGCAAGCAGATTGTCGGCGACTTGAGCGGGATTGGAAACTCCCCGCAACTTGGCGATCATCAACAGGTTTTCCCGCCCAGTGTGCATGCCGTCTAAAGCTGCAAACTGCCCTGTCAGGCTGATGCTCTGGCGAACATGATCCGGTTGACGCTGGACGTCGAAGCCGCAAATTCCTACTTCGCCGTCATCGGGCTTCATAAGCGTCGAGAGGATGTTGACCGTCGTCGTCTTGCCCGCTCCATTTGAGCCCAACAGTGCGAAAATTTCGCCACGCTGCACCTCAAAATCTACCCCCTTTAAGACTTCCTTGTCTTTAAAGGATTTTTTTAACCCTTTTACAAAAATCGCTGCATTGTTCATACTTTTTTCCTCCTTATAAAATGCGCCTTGCGGAGCTAGATTTCCTACACTCTCCTATTTAGTCTGACTGATAATCTGTATAACTTAGTACCAAGTTAAAAAAATAACTGAATAACGAAGGTGGCAATTCACATTTGTAACCAGCTATTCAGTCGGCATTATCTATTGGATTTATTTTTTTCCCAATCGCTTCATGATACTCTGATTCAAATCTTCACGATACTTGGCGACATAGGTTTTAGCGTTTGCCACTAGTTCGTCGGCAAAGGACGCCACGTCGTCCCCAGTGATTTCAAGCACTTGTCTGCCTTCCGCCGCACCGGCTTCGAACAACTCGATTAATTCATACTGCATGTGCAGCATATCCATCCCATTGCCCGCTGCGAACTTCCACATATAGTTTTGAATTTGCTTAAATACAAACTGGAAGTCCTCTGGCAGGGCTTCAACCCGTGCCATCATCATCTTGTATTCCTTTTTATCACCAATCATTTTTTTGAACAAATCCATCATGTTATTTTTCCTCCTTTTTTATAAAGCTGAACAAGACACTCCAAAAATATCGGACGTAATATCTTATGACGCTAGATTGACTTCAAGACGTTGATTTTTGAGGATACAAAATCCCATTTTTTCCAAAACAATTCAAGTTCCTGGCGGCCAGCCTCATTAAGTGAGTAAAACTTGCGTGGCGGCCCCATATCTGACGGTTTCTTTTCTAAGTTCACCAGTTTTTTCTTTTCTAATCGCACGAGGATGGTGTAGACCGTCCCTTCCACGACTTCGGTAAACCCAAGCTCGTTCAGGCGGCGGGTAATCTCGTAGCCATAGGTTTCATGGCGGCTGATGATTTCCAACACGCAGCCTTCCAGCGAACCCTTCAGCATTTCAGTTAAATTTTCCATGTTCAGAGCCACCTCTATTTTGTCTGACTTATATTCAGTATTACTTAGTACTAAGGTAAATTTTTACATAATAGCTGTTGAAAAATCACACTATTAAGTATTACTTAATACAAGTACATTGTAACACTGAGTAGCAGGGGTGTCAACCATTTTTCTTAAAAATATTTCGATACCAATATTAACGGCTATGCAACACCTTCACAAATTGATACGGTATCTATTTCGTTTAAAGGAAATAAATAGTACAAAGGTTTGGAAAAATACTCATATGTCTTGAAAATCACCTTAATTCCTTCATCCAGAAATGGAAAAATTTTTGGAACTGACACTTTATACTTTGCGGTCTAACCATCTAGTCAAAAAATAAAGAATCTTCCTAAAGAATATCCACCAGTTGAATTGATTAAGTACGGAAACAGTAAGACTCCCCAAAATACAAAATGAGATCGAGAACACTTAATGTGTTCTTTCTTTTAAACCATATTGAACGCCCCCGTTAGCTGAACAAGATTTTTTAGTTCACCTTTCCACATTGTATAAGACTTTCTTTTTCAGAAATACCTTTTTGTATTGTAACCTTATTGATTTTAACACCCTTTTCTGGAGTATCAGTCAATGTAATATGTATTCTATCATAGGGAACATCTCCATGATGACCGTCATAATTTAACGCACTTGCATAAACAATATGTCTGCGAGTATTACCTTCTATTCTTTCGATTTTATCAATTTTTGGACACAGGATAAAATCTGAATAGGTTTGGTCGAGATAAGAATGGTATCTTGTATATAAAGTTTCTTCAAGTAATTCATTTTTGGGAACTCCATACCAACCTACCAAAAGTAATCCAACAAATACTATGACTATTTTTCTCACTAACTATTACCACCTCTGGACTATTATCCCTGATTAATAATTTTCTTATTCCACTAAACTCCCGTTACTTGAATAAGGAAAAAGCGACCCTTCTCTATAGAAGAATCGCACCCGTTACTTCAATAAGGATTCAGGCACTATTGCCCCCCACCAGTGTATCTATTATCTCCCATCATATAGTTTGAACTGTCACCAGGCTTAGCATTTGGATTGGTTGGAATATGAGGGTAATAAAACACCCCCTTTAACTTACATTATATTCCATAAAGTGATTTCTAGCCATTTAAAATTTAATCTAATTCAAGTGACCTGCCCGTTGAATAAGGAGCTTTTTCAATTGCACTTTCAATATATAACTACATAATTAAAGATTGGTATAATAGTTATAAAATTTCATATTTTAAACTGAGTCTAAATATGAATGAAAGAGGTAGAAGTATGGATCAATGGATAAATGTTCAAACTCTTATTTGGTTGTTTCCTATTTAATTTATTTTTCATGACTTCGAAGAAATTATTATGGTTGAAAATTGGCTAAATAAGAATAGGCGTGAAGTTTATAAAAGATTACCCCAAAAATTAGCTGATCGAGTAGTTAAACAATTTTCCATGTCCACTGCACAATTTGCTTTTGCAGTATTAATTATATTTTTAGTTGTTAGCAGTTCTACAATTATGGCCAACCAATACTTAGCTCACGGAGCATTTGCTAATATCTATCTTTTTACAGCAGTAACATTAACTTTTTTCATCCATGCATTTACCCATATTGGACAAGCAATATTTTTCCGTTCCATAACTCCAGGAGCGATAACGTCGTTAATAATCATACTTCCATACAGTTTAGTGTTATATAAGGCTTTGTTAGTAAATGAAGTCATAACGTGGAAGATTATTATTATAAGTCTACCATTTGGTTTTCTTATAATTCCCCTTGTTTTATTTACTCATTGGTTAGGGAAAAGAGTTATATAAAATATATTATAAAGTGAATTAATTCTTAAAAGTCACCTTAGAGTGGCTTTTTAATTTAGAAAAAATAGACCATCGAGTTGATGGTCATATTTAACTAAAGCACCCCGTTAGAGCTCAATAAGAAAAACCGCCTAAATAGCAGCTTAGTTCTTGAACTCTTAACCCCATTCGTTCAAACAATCATTCCTTTTTCTAAAGTGGTTCAAACCCCTTTTCTATTAACATGTAATAATAATAGCCCCAATAGCCATTGTCATAACCGACTTTTACAAATTTGTCATTCCAAATAAAAAGAACTTCTAAACGGTCTTCTTGCTCATCCCATTTAATTTCGACAATATTCTCCTTAGCAAGTATCTTCTTTCCTTCCTCATCCATACTGGATAAATGAACTTTGTATGCTTCCTGGAATAACTCTTTTTGTTTATTTGTTAGCTTATCGTAACCCTTCAATTAACATACTCCTCCAATTAACATACTCCTTCACCAAAATAATCTCTTCCTTTGTTATCCTGCCTGTTACTTCAATAAGCAAAACTGCATCCCTTGTTGAAGGAATGCACCCGTTACTTGAATAAAATTTATTGTTCTAACGCATCCCTTTTCTTTGCTAATATCATAAAAAGAAAACTAATTAAATAAATAATATTGGTCACTCCAAACAAAGCAAAAATTCCAGGTGTACCGATTAAATATAAACTGATTGGTAATGACCACAAAAATGCGATTAACATTAATAATTTTTTTGGTTTTATAGAAGCTATAATTGCTAAACAAGCAGGAAGAACCAACATTAAAAATGTAGTTATCATCGGTTCAGTTTCTTTTAGGTTTGAATAAGGATTATAGAAGTTAAATACAATCCATAAAATTATGCTGGAAACCCCTCCTACTACCCCTAAAAATTTTGATGTATTTCTAATTTTAATCACCCCTTGTTTTTAAACTATCCTGCCATTTAGTTTAAGAAAAAATGCGTTTCAACTTTATGTAGAAACACATTCGCAGAAAAAAGACAAATTAATGCTAAACTAATTTATACATAAGAATATCATCCACATATTCATTATCATCAAATTTAAATTCATTAATTTTACGTCCCTCTTCAATAAACCCCATCTTTTTATATAAAGATATTGCCCTATGATTTGTTGAAAAAACTGCTAAACTTACTTTCTCAATTAAAGGATTTTTTTCTGCCCATTCTAATAAAACTTGTAGCAGCATTTTCCCAATCCCTTGTCCTCTATAATTGTTTTTGATTAACATTCCAATAGAACCTGTATGTGACATTCGTTTTCTATTTTGGGTACTTTCAAATACAATCCACCCAACAACCTCACCATCTTTTTCAGCTACAATAATTGTTTCATTTTCATTTTCTAATATGCACTGTATCCATTCTCTCTGTTGGTTTGGAGCTTTAGTAAACTCTTCAGGATAAGCAATTAGATATTCACCTTCGCAAACTACTGATCTTTGTATGTCTAAAGTTACTTCTGCATCTTCTATTTTTCCAGTACGAACAATATATCTCCCACTAACGTTTAAAATTGACAATTAGATCCCTCCTCATTAAATATTATATTTATATTCTACTCCCCATTGTAATATCCTTCTTCAACTCCCGTTAGCATACCTTCCTAAAAAATGGCTTTAGCCTTCGTTCTGCCGACTCCACCTGGCTTCATACCCCATAACCTGTCAGTTATGACGCATACAGGAGTACTGGCGGAATGGTTTCGAGAAACATGGTTCTGTCATTTCCATTCTCCGTTATAAAGTTAAAGTTTATTAGTGAAACTTCCTGCATTTCACACCTAAAGCGCTTATCGCAGAACTTGTCGAGCGTACCCATTAGTTGAAGTAATTCTCAATACATTTTTTATTAGTTACAACTAATAACTTGTCATTATATACCCCGAATTTGTTAAAGAAATTAGGCTTGCCCACTTTTTCAAAATGTCTATTCCATTTAAACATTTTAAAGAATATTTCTGTTGTGGGTTTGTAATGTGACTTTTCTACTCCAAGTTGTTGTAACACAAACCTCTTTATTATTCGATAGGTTCTTATTGAATATTTTGTATCTAAGAAAATAATCAATTCTGCATTTTGAAAACTATTAGTAACCCATTCCTCATTATGAACTCCCTCTATAATCCAAGTTTTAGAATGAATAATAGAATTCAAATAATCTTCTCTTTCTTCATCGGTTCTTCTTATATCCCCAGATTGAAACCTTTTCCAAACAACATTATCTAATTCATAAAAAGGGACATTTAACTTTGAGGATAACTCTTTTGCTAACGTCGTCTTTCCACTTCCAACGGAACCAATAATATGTATTCTTTTAGGAATTTCCTTTTTCAAATTAGACCACCCTCGTCCCCAATTAATGCCTATGTAAATTTATTCTATATAGCTAAAGAAATTTCCTTTTACTTCTTAAACTAGTTACAATAAAAAAAACACATGAAATTCCTTTTGTGAAATGTCATGTGTTTTCCCTTGTGATTTTAATGTTTGCACCTCTGAAGTAAACCTATTGATATTATTGGCCTGGTTTATTTTTTTATTAAAAAGCAAAGATACTTTTTGATAATAGTATTTCTCTCAGCCTATTTTCGTTTATACTAAAGCCAATTCCTGGACTTGACGGTACAGTAATAAACCCATTTTCAACGATTACTTCAGGTGAAATAATGTCTTTCTCCCAAAATCGCTCAGAAGCGGAAATATCTCCGGGAATGGAAAACCCAGGCAGTGATGCCAGTGCAATATTATGGGCACGAGAAATGCCAAATTCAATCATTCCTCCACACCAGACAGGAATTCCCCTTTCATGGCAGTAATCGTGAATACGCTTCGCTTCAAAAATACCACCTACTCTGCCCACTTTAATATTGATTACCTTGCAGCTTCCCTGCTCAATCGCCTTTCTCGCATCAGCAAAGGTGACGATGCTTTCGTCCAAACAAATAGGTGTCCGAATTTTTTTTTGAAGTAAAGCATGCTCGATAATATCATCATGTGCAAGTGGCTGCTCAATCATCAATAGATTAAAGTCATCTAAAGCTTTTAAACGGTCTATGTCGTTTAATGAATAAGCCGAATTGGCATCAGCCATGATCGGCAAGTCAGGATAATGCCGACGAATTTCTGCAAGAAAAGAATAATCCTGATTTGGATGAATTTTTACTTTGATACGCTGATAGCCAGCTTCAAGATATTGCTCAATTTGCTGCAACGCTTTTGCTGTTGAATCGGTAGCTACCACCACACCTGAAGCAATGGTAGCTCGTGTACCGCCAATTGTTTTGGCAAGCGACTTTGAATCGCCTTTGGCATATAAATCCCATAAGGCCGTTTCTAAGGCTGCCTTCGCCATATTGTTTCTTCTAATCGAACTGAAAAGGTGTGAAGCTTCCTTAGGGTGTTTAATTGGATGCTTCTTCAGAAGTGGAATTAAAAAGTCCGTTAACATATGTAAACTGGTTGCAACCGTTTCTTCCGTATACCACGGCGTTGAAAAGGCCACACCCTCACCATACCCAGAAAGTCCATCTGAATTAGTTACCTTTACGATAATTCCCTCACGGTCTTTCACAGCTCCTAGATACGTTAGAAATGGAGACTTTAAGGGCATTTGAATCACATAAAGTTCAACTAATGCTATCTTCATTTTCGGACACCCACTCTCGCAATTTTCTTCGCAACAGTTTTTTGGCCGCATTTCTTGGCAGTTTTTCAAGAAAATAAAAGGTTTTCGGCACTTTATATTTGGCAAGCCTATCAAGGCAAAATGGTTGAAGCTCGTCCACTGTAACATCCATGCCTTGTCTTTTTACAATAAAGGCCATCGGCACTTGCCCCCATTTAACATCATCGATGCCGGTTACACCTACATCCGCAACAGCAGGATGGGCTAATAAAACCGCTTCGATTTCAGCAGGATAGATGTTTTCTCCACCTGAAATAATTAAATCAGAACGACGATCAATGACATACAAAAAGCCTTCTTCATCCAGATAGCCGATATCTCCCGTATAAAACCAGCCATCACTGTATTTTTCTTTCATCACTTCCGGGCGATATAAATAGCCTGGTGTAACATTCGCTCCTTTTACAGCAATTTCACCAGCTTCACCAGCATCGGCAGGACTGCCATTATCCTTGACAATCTTAAGCTGCGCCGGGAACAAAGGCTTACCGGCTGATCCAAGCTTTGTTAGGCTGTATTCCGGTGAAAGTGTCACAATTTGTGAAGAGGATTCTGTCATCCCATACGTTTGAAATACAGGAATTTCCTTTGCCACACATGCTTGTAGTAATGGTAGCGGCGCGGGGCCTCCACCTAGCAGCATACAGCGGAAATGGTCCGGTAACCGTCTGACCTCCAGTTGTTCAACAATTCGTGTTAACATTGTTCCAACCACTGACATAATGGTAACCTTTTTTTCATGAATATCTTCTATTGTTCGTTCCACATTAAAGTTTTCATGAAGGACAATCGGCATGCCATAGATGACACTGCGCATTAGAATGGAGAAACCGCTAATGTGGAAAAGTGGAACAGCACATAACCAACAATCGCTCTCCATAAAACCCAAATTTAATGCCGAGCCAACAGAGCTCCACCAATGGTTTCCAAATGTTTGTATGACACCTTTTGGGTTCCCGGTTGTTCCAGAGGTATACATGATAGTACAGATGTCTGAAAGACTGATTTCGTCTTCAATGTCTGGAACAACAGGTTCTATTCGAAAAAGAAGTTCTTTCGTAATCGTTTTCATACTGGCAATTTTTCGGTTGATTTCAAGGTCAATTTCTACAAAAGAATCTTCAAGAATAAGAAATGATGCTTTTGAATCATTTAATTGCCAAACTAGTTCGGCAGAGGTTAAACGATTATTTAACATCACAGCCTTAACCCCTAATAGCTGGAGAGCAAATAATATCACCACGGTATCAAGATGATTTTTCAGTAATACCCCCACATATTGGTCTTTTTGGACTCCAAGGGCCTGTAGCTGACCTCCTACTTCAAGTGAACGATGATAAAGCTCATTACATGTTAATGACTGTTCCTGAAAATATACTGCTTTTCTTTCGGGAGTGAGAAAAGCTCGCTTCTTTAAAAAATTAGGCATTGTCTCGTTTAGCATATTGGCACCTTCTCTTTTATTTGAACTACTCGGCACTAAAGTACCGAGATTCCTACGTACAGGGTTCTATTGAACCCTAATTGAGTAGGCTAACCCCGTGGTTCCCACGGTTGGCTTACATGTTTAAGCAGAGAGAAGTCTTTTACCTTCTACAAGAAGGTTCGTACTAGCGTTTTTGTCACGGTCATGGTGGACTCCACAGGAAGGACAGTCCCATTCCCGTAAGTTAAGATTCTTCACATCTTTATTGCGGTACCCGCAACAGGAACATAATTGACTGCTCGGAAAGGTCTTTCCCACTACTGCCAATGTTTTTCCGTACCATTTAGCCTTGTACGCTATCATGGAGCGGAATTGAACCCATGACACTTCGCTAATAGCCTTGGCTAAACGATGGTTCTTCTTCATGTTGGCTACCTGTAAATCCTCCATTACTATAAGGTCGTGGTTTTTGACAATATAGGTGGAGATTTTATCCAAGTGGTCCTTACGTGTATTGGCGATTTTTTCGTGGATTCGAGCGACTTTCATTCGTTGCTTATGCCAATTTGAACCCCCAATAGTTCGCCTTGAGAGAGTACGTTGTTCTTGTATGAGTTTTTGTTCCATTTTCCGAAGGAAGTGAGGGTTTTTAAATACCTCTCCATTGGAGAGGATAGCAAAATCCTTTAAACCCATATCGATACCGACCTCGCGGTTGGTTTTGGGGAGGGGGTGAATCTCCACTTCTGTACAGATAGAGACAAAGTATTTACCACTTGGGTTCCTTCTAATCGTGGCAGATAGGATTTTTCCTTCCACTTCACGACTTTTGGCAAATTGAACCAACCCGAGTTTCGGGAGTTTAATATGATTGCCTACCACGGCAATGTTACCGTTCGTGTGTTTTGTGGTGTAAGATTGAATGTTATTTTTCTTACTCTTAAATCGTGGAACATCGTTTTGCTTTTTATAGTAGCGGGTGTAAGCGTCACTCACGTTTTCTACCGCTTTTTGTAAGGAAATGCTATCTACTTCTTTTAAGAAAGGATAATATTTCTTTAGTTCCCGTACCGCTTTGACAGACTCATACTTATTGAAAAATCCGCCTTTCCATTCGTTAGATGGTAACTGACCGTTTTGCTTCATTTCTTCAACAATATACCAGTATGCGTCTTTTTCTTTTTGCTTCCCAAGGAAAAAATTATATACAAACCGTGTACAACCAAGGGTTTTATGGATAAGAGTGGCTTGTTCTTTAGTGGGATACAAACGAAATTTATAGGCTTTGTTCATTCGATAACACCCCCTAATCATTCGCAACGTTTATGGTATCATCATATCACCGAACATGAGTTCTGGAAAGAAAAAAGCCGATTCATCCCACGGCTAAAGTCACGGGTGTTCACGGCTTATTCATAAAAACAGCCTGATGGATACCGCCATCAAGCTGCTGTGATAAACTGTTGATCAAGGAAAACGCGGAAATTGACCGAAATCTGGCTTACGCTTTTCCTTAAAGGAATCACGGCCTTCTTTTGCCTCGTCAGTTGTATAGTAAAGTAATGTCGCATCACCAGCGAATTGCTGAAGACCAGCTAAACCGTCTGTATCAGCATTCATGGCTGCTTTCAAGAAACGCAGAGCAGTAGGACTTTTCTCAAGGATTTCTTCACACCATTGTATCGTTTCCTCTTCTACTTTCTCAAGAGGAACAACCGTGTTAATTAAGCCCATATCAAGTGCTTCCTGTGCATTGTATTGGCGGCATAAGAACCAAATTTCACGTGCCTTTTTATGACCAACAATCCTTGCTAGGTAGCCTGAGCCATACCCGGCATCAAAGCTTCCCACATTCGGACCTGTTTGTCCAAAAACGGCATTATCAGCAGCAATCGTTAAATCACAAACGATATGAAGAACGTGGCCGCCTCCAATTGCATAACCCTTAACCATCGCAATAACCGGCTTAGGAATAACGCGAATTAAGCGTTGAAGATCAAGAACATTTAAACGTGGGATTTGGTCCTCCCCAACATAACCGCCATGTCCTCTTACTTTTTGGTCTCCACCTGAACAAAATGCTTTATCTCCGGCACCTGTTAATACAATAACACCAACACTGGCATCATCACGTGCACAAGCAAAAGCGTCAATCAATTCACTAACGGTTCTCGGTGTAAAGGCATTATGTACATGAGGGCGATTAATTGTGATTTTAGCGATTCCGTTATATGTTTCATATAAAATTTCTTCATACTTGCCTGCTGCAACCCATTCTACTGTCAAAATGAAATCCTCCTTTATTTATGTATTCAAAAAGTCACTTACTATTGTACCAAACTTTTCAGGTTCTTCCACATGAATTGCATGGCCACTGTTTTCAAACATAATCCAAGTACCGTTTTTTAAATCCTTCATCATTCCTTCAGCAATCCTACAGAACTTACCATCTTCGCCACCCGTCAGCAATAATATCTCACATTCCAGTTGCCTAATAGGGGGACCCCACCAGGATGGTTGTGAACCCGTTCCCATACCAAGCAAACTATTGGCGAGACCCTCCGGTGAATTGTGTAAACGCTGAGCTCTGATTTTTTCCTTTGTAACTGAAGGAAGACGTTTCATGGTTGAGAATAGCGGAAGTTCCTCCCAGTAATCAACAAACGACTTGATTCCTTGTTCCTTAATTAACTTTGCCAGTTCTGCATCCTTCATGCGGCGGAACTCTCTCTCTTCCTCCGTTGAAAGACCAGGTGAAGTACTTTCTAAGACAAGTTTTCGGATCCTGTCCGGAAACAAGACGGCAAAGGTTAGCGCAAGCCTACCTCCCATGGAGTAACCAAGCAAATCTATTTGTTTCACGCCCAATTCATCTAGAATACCTTTTAAATCATGGGCAGCAGATTCTATTTGATAACGTTGAATTTCTTCGGAGGATTTCGTCATACCATGTCCAATGATGTCTGGGACAATTAATTTCGAGTGTTGCCCCCAGTCATGACAAAACGATGTCCACGTCGATGAATCCCCGGTAAATCCATGCAACAGTAAAAGCGGAAACCCTTCACCGCAAACTTCGACATGATAGTGAATCCCGTCAATCAACACATTCATTACTGAGCCCCTTTGACAAAAATTGATATTTCCTGGGAAACTGACTGCCAAAATTCGCGGTGTTGGTCTCGATTACTGTCTCTTTTTGTCACAACCTCAAAAACATTGATTCCTGTATTTTCAATCGTGTTCTTCATTTCCTTGTCTAGGTGGTCCCAATCCTTTATTTTTGTGAATTTTCCGGTAAACATCCGAACGGCGTGTTCAAATTCAATGTCTAAAGGCGTACCAAACAAAAGTTCAAAGTTTTTAGGGTGTTCAGATTGTGGCAGAAAAGAAAAAATCCCACCGCCATTATTGTTTACAAGAATGATATTGATATCAATATTATACAGCTTCGCTGCAATGAGTCCGTTTAAATCATGGAAGAAGGTTAGGTCGCCAAGGACAAGATACAAGGATTTCGAATATAATGCAGCTCCTATCGCTGTTGAAACCGTCCCATCAATACCATTGGCCCCCCTGTTCGCCATTACCTTAATAGATTTATCATTATTGAGAAAGAAACTATCCAAATCACGAATTGGCATACTATTCCCAACAAATAAGGTAGCTCCTTCAGGCAGCATATCAGCTAATTGGTAAAATAGTTTACCTTCACTTAATGCAGTTAAGTCCTTAATAGGAGCCATATTTTCTTTTGTAAGCCTATTAACCTTTTTCCAATACTGCATATATCCTGATGAAGATTTGGTTTCTAGAAAGGTTACCAGTTTTTCGCAAAAAATCGTTTCGTTACAGAATAGCATGTTCGTTGATAATGCTGCTGGATCACGCCAGCCTCCGCCGCCATCTATCACAATTTGCTCTACGGCGTGATTTTCTTTTAAGAAAATCGATAACGCTTTCGAGATGGGCATAGCTCCGAATCGTAAAACGACATCTGGTTTCAGGAAGGTTTTGGCGTCTTCATTCCTTAAGAAGGTATCATAGGTTTCTATCACATTTTCCAGACTGTGTTTGCCACTTCTCAGTTGTGATAACGGATCAGCCAAAATCGGAAAGTTTAAGACCTTTGAAAGCTGAGTTACGGCCTCAGCAAATTGATTGTCAGCCATGTTTCCACAAACAATTATCCCTCTTTCTTTCCCCATTACGATTTCAGCCATTTCTTGAAAATGTTCATGATCAATGGTTAAATCCCCGTTTTGGACCTTTACATATCCTTTTTGCCTTTCCGCCAGCTGGAAAAGCGCATCATCCAGTTTCGGAATCAGCGGTTCCCGAAAGGGGAAATTCAAATGGACTGGTCCTGAAGGGGCCTGTGTCGCAATCGCTGCTGCCCGTGCGCATACTGTCCGTGCATAGCGAATTATTTCCATATTTTCCTCGGGTAAAGCCATTTCTGCAAACCACTTCACATGCTTCCCATATAAATGGATTTGATCAATCGCCTGAGGTGCACCCACTTCTCTTAGTTCATGTGGTCGGTCTGCGGTTAATACCACCAGCGGAACCCGAGAATAATGTGCCTCGACAATCGCCGGAAAATAGTTCGCTGCAGCCGAACCTGAGGTACAAAGGATGGCAACTGGCCTGTTTGAGGCCTTAGCCATTCCTAAGGCAAAAAAAGCAGCAGAACGTTCATCTACATGAATATGGACATTTAACTGAGGGTGTTCGGCCATCACCATTGCCATCGGAGTAGATCTCGAACCTGGGCTTACGACAACATCGGTAATCCCTGAAGAAAATAGTTCTGCCACAAAGGCTGCAATATAGGCTGTTAATGATTCCTGATGATTCATGTTATTTTCCCCCAAGAGCTCGAAGCATTGGTGTAAACTTCAAACTCGTCTCTAAATATTCACTTTCTGCTTCCGAATCGGCAACGACACCACAGCCGGCAAACAGCGATGCTTCCTCCCCCTGCAAGAGCCCTGAACGAATCGAAACTGCAAATTCACCATTCCGTTGATAATCCACCCAGCCTAATGGGGCTGCATAAAAACCGCGGTCAAGTGCTTCTACCTGTCTGATTTTTTCCACGGCTGCATTCTTTGGCAGCCCACCAAGTGCCGGTGTCGGATGTAGTCTTTCAACTAGTTGCAGCAGAGAAGTATCTTTGTAGCATTTACCGATGACAGGAGTATACAGATGCTGAATATCCCGTATCTTCATAAGCTGTGGTTTATCGGGAAGGATTAATTCTTCGCATGATTCTTCTAGTGCTTCCTTAATCATTTCCACAACATACCTATGTTCAATAAGATTCTTCTGGTCATTTAATAATTTCTCGCCTAAAAGCCTGTCTTCCTGTTCGGTCTCTCCTCGAGAAATCGAACCGGCAAGGCAGGTTGAAAAGATTTCGTTTCCACTCTTTTTCACAAGTCTTTCAGGCGACGCTCCAATAAAACAATCCCCATTTGATTCAAAGGCAAAAATGAAGCTTTCATGTTGTTGATTGTATAAACGATTAAGTACATTCTCAGCCCCAACCTGATCGTCAAAAATGAGCCTAAGCTCACGTGCAAGAACTACCTTCTTTAATAGACCGTTTGTTAATTCCTTCACAACTTCATCAACGGATTCCTTCCATTGATCAGGAGAAATCTCGATGGTTTCTAAAAGCGATGCCGTATTGTTCTGATGAGAACTTTTTATAGAATGCAAAATCAGATTTCTTTCTTCGATGATCTTACTAAATAAAGACAAATCATCATGAGGGGTACAGACGGTATTTGTTGTTAAATAGGTCTGCCCTTTAATAATGCTTAATAAATATTTAGGTATATGGAATAAAGAATCGGCATATTTGGACCAGAGCTCTGTTTTTTCTTTTAATGGATCAAAGGAAAATCCTCCGAACATGACAGGGCCAACGGCGATATCCGTATAAGTATTAAAAATGAGACTATTCTTTAAAAAGTCCTCCCACTCTTTTTCAACATGAAAAAAGCGGTCAGTAGCCTGATCAGACTGAATTTGTTTAGAAATTCCCAGTCCAACAAGCACAATCTCGTCTGTTGGGTCTTTCCAAAAAAAACGTTCCCCACAATAGAGTTCTTTTCCTGCATTAAAAAATGCTAAAGGATTAACCGGGTCCATTTTATGAACTTCACTTACTAAAATTGGCCGGCCAAGTTCTTTCGCACGACTAACAGCCAAAAGACCCCTTTCCTTTATTTCAATTTCTTGAATGGTAACCAAACAAATCCCTCCAAAACAGCCGAAATGACTGTTATCCATTCATTTTAAGCTTAATACTGTCTAGCTCTAGAGCAAAGCGACTAATGTACTCTGTACTTCGCTAAACGGGCGCTTCCACTTTTCTAACCATACTATTCCCATTGTAATGAAGTCTATAATACTTGTCACTACCAATCCCTGATTCATTCCATATTATATATCAAAATTGTTACAATTAGGTTGAAAATGGCTTTTTCCCTATTTTCATTTTCCCGTTAACCATTTCCTGAAAATTATGTAGGTATTATCTTCTAATTTTGAAAGCAAAAATCAATTGACACTAATACGGGAATTCCATACACTTATGGTTGGGAATAGAAGCCATAATCTTATAAATGTAACCTTTATATAGAGAAAATTTTAAAAAAGGGAGAGAACAATATGCAGCCAAATTTACAGCACAGTTCGAAACCTGCTGTTAAATCAAACCGCGGCTTTCAAGTTTGGTGGCAAATGACCCGTCCTCACACACTGACTGCTGCGTTCGTACCGGTTTTACTTGGTACGGCATTAGCGCTTCGGAACGGGAAAATTCATTTCGGGCTATTTTTCGCTATGCTAATAGCCAGTTTATTAATTCAAGCGGCGACCAACATGTTTAATGAATACTTCGATTTCAAACGAGGCCTTGACACTGAACACTCCGTAGGGATTGGCGGGACAATTGTCCGTGACGGAATTAAGCCTAAGACCGTCCTTAATCTAGCGTTTGGCTTTTATGGTATTGCCTTATTATTAGGGGTTTATATTTGTATGTATAGCAGCTGGTGGCTAGCAGTTATTGGTCTTATTTGTATGGCTGTTGGATATTTTTATACAGGCGGTCCTTTTCCGATTGCCTATACACCATTGGGTGAAATTTTTTCCGGCTTCTTTATGGGAATGCTGATTATCTTAATTTCCTTTTTCATTCAAACCGGGACAGTTGATAGTACAAGTATCCTTGTTTCGGTTCCTAGTATGATTTTGGTTGGCATGATTATGTTATCCAATAACATCCGCGACCTTGATGGAGATAAAGAAAATGGCCGGAAAACGGTTGCGATTCTGTTAGGAAAAAAGAGAGCCATTCATTTACTAGCTGGGATGTTTACTTTCTCTTATTTATGGGTATTAGTCCTCATTATCAGCGGTGTGGCTCCGGTTTGGACAGCCATTGTAATCCTAAGTGCTCCAAAAGCCATTAAAGCCACAAAAGGGTTTATTGAACACACTTTGCCCATTCAAATGGCACCCGCAATGAAGGCAACTGCGCAAACCAATACGATTTTTGGGTTTCTCCTTGCAATTGGAATTTTCATTGGACATTTTGTCTAAGCAAAAAGGCTTCTGCCATTTAAGTGGCAGGAGCCTTTTCTTATTGAGGTTTAATCCCCCAAATATTATCCGCATATTCCTTAATCGTGCGGTCACTGGAAAAATATCCCGCATGGGCAATATTGTTTAAGCACATTTTTTGCCACTGTAATGAATCCTGAAACGTTTCACCTATTTTGCCCTGAATGTCTGCATAGGAGGCAAAATCCTTCAAGACAAAATATTGATCATTCTCCTCCAAAAGTGAATCAAAAATCGGTTCGAATTCATTATTTACCCCAGGAAAGAAACCATTTACAAGCTGATCCACAGCATGACGAATACGAAAATCATGATGATAGTATTCAACCGAGTGATATCCTCCATGCTGATAATAGTGAAGAACTTCCTCTGCCGTTAACCCAAAGGTAAAAATATTTTCATCCCCTACCAATTCATGAATTTCAATATTCGCACCATCTAATGTTCCTACTGTAAGGGCACCGTTTATCATAAATTTCATGTTCCCCGTTCCGGAAGCTTCTTTACTAGCCGTGGATATCTGTTCACTTACATCTGCTGCAGGAAAGATTTTTTCAGCAATCGAGACTCGATAGTTCTCAAGGAATATCACTTTTAGTTTATCATTGACTAATGGATCATTATTTATTTTTTCAGCAGCCGTGTTTATTAACTTGATAATTTTTTTGGCATAATAATAACCAGGAGACGCTTTGGCTCCAAAAATAAACACCCTTGGAACTAGAGAAAAACTTGAATCCTCTCTTATCCGATTATACAGGTGGATAATATGTAATATATTTAGTAGCTGACGTTTATAGGCATGAAGCCGTTTGACCTGTACATCAAAAATAGCTCCAGTATCTACAGCAACTCCCGTCTTATCGAAAATAATCTTAGCGAGGGTTTGCTTATTTTCCTGTTTAATTTTTAGTAACTGTTCCAAAAACGCAGGATTATCTTGATAATTCAGGAGCTGATTCAAGTTATTTGCCGAATGTGTCCAGTCAGGTCCAATCGTTTCCGTGATAAGGGAAGACAATGCTGGATTTGCTTTATATAGCCAGCGCCGGTGGGCGATACCATTAGTTTTATTGTTAAATTTCTCGGGAAACAACTGATAGAATTGCTTCATCTCCCGTTTCTTTAGAATTTCCGTATGCAACTTAGCGACACCATTCACGCTAAAGCTTCCGACGATGGCTAAATGAGCCATTTTCACGTAATCATCTGCAAGGATAGCGAGATTGGCAATCCGCGCCCAATTACCTGGAGTCTCTTCCCATAGCTCTTGGCAAAACCTCTCATTTATTTCTTCAACAATCAGATAAATTCTTGGAAGTAACGGACGAAATATACGAATCGGCCATTTCTCTAATGCCTCTGATAAGGTCGTATGATTGGTATAGGAAATAGTTTGTTTCGTAATCTGCCATGCCTGTTCCCATTCAAATCTCTCCTCATCAATAAGGATCCTCATTAACTCTGGAATCGCCAGGACAGGGTGGGTATCATTAATGTGAATACATATATGTTCATGGAGCTGATTCAGGCTTATGTGCTGTTTGCGATAGTTTTTTAAAACCGATTGTATACTTGCCGACACTAAAAAGTATTGTTGCTTTAGCCTTAATATCTTCCCCTCATCATGGGTATCATCCGGATATAAAAACTCAGAAATCGCTTCTGTTTCACGCTTATATCTTAAGATATCCACATGAATCGGAAATTGGGAAGGCTCTGCATTCCAAAGTCTTAACGTATTAACTGTTTTTGAATGAAAACCAAGTACTGGCATGTCGTGAGGTACAGCGGTAACGGTTTCGGCGTTCAGATGATGAAAGACGAGACGGCCGTCTTCCTGCTTTGCTTCCACCTTACCCCAAAACGGAACTTTCACCGCACAATCTGCTTTTCGAATTTCCCAAACATTCCCACTACGCAGCCATTGCTCTGGCAGTTCCACTTGATAACCATCAACAATCTTTTGTTCAAATAAGCCATGTTTATAACGAATGCCGTGGCCATGGCCAGGGAGATTTAACGTGGCAAGGGAATCTAAAAAACAAGCGGCTAATCTTCCTAGGCCGCCATTTCCTAAGCCTGCATCTGCTTCTAATTCCTCCAGCTCCGTCAAATCAATCCCAAGTTCCTTAAGGCCTTTCTGAACGGTTTCTTCAACCCCCAGATTGATTAAATTTTGCCTTAATAGTTTCCCTAATAAATATTCAATCGACAAGTAATACACTTGCTTTCCCTTTGATGCCAAATACTTTTCATTTGTTGTAATCCAGTCATGGCTCACAAATTCACGAATCATTTGACCCAAGGTTTGATACAAATCTTTTGGTGCACTTTCCGAAACACTCTTACCGGATAGCATCTCAAGTCTTTTTAGAAAGTTCCCCTTAAATTCAGCTGTACTAGAAAACATGGGTTTCACTCCTTGAGATGAGTTCTGCGTATAAGCGGTTATAGCTAAATGCTGACTGAACCCAGCTATAATCCATGTCCATTGCTTGTTTTATTATCGAGTCCCACGTATCGGGTTCATGATAAAACCTTATTGCTCTTTGAATGGTAGCGAGCATTTCATGAGCATTAAAGTTTCGAAAGGAAAAGCCATTTCCTTCACCAGTAAATTCGTTCCAGGACTCTACTGTGTCTTTTAAGCCGCCCGTCTCACGAACGATCGGAATTGCCCCGTATTTCATAGCAATCAACTGGGAAAGACCACATGGCTCAAACAGGGACGGCATTAAAAACATATCTGCAGCTGCATATAGCTTATGGGCAAGGTCCTCATTAAAACCGGTATGAACCTTTAATTTCTCTGGGTAGATGCGTGCAGCCTGCCTTAAGTGTTCTTCATATTCAAAATCGCCAGTCCCAAGTATGATTACCTGTAAATCCTCTTGCAAAATTTCACGGAGGACACATTTCACTAGATCGAGTCCTTTTTGCTTTGTCAGCCTCGAAATCATCACCAATAAAGGAGTACTCGAACTTTGCGGCAAGGAAAATCGTTTTTGAATTTCTCGTTTATTAATAGCCTTATTTTCTGGAATATCAGCAGTATAGGGTTGAAAAATCAATGGATCATCAGCTGGATTATAGAAGTCCACATCTATTCCATTTACTATTCCAACAATGTCCTCGTTTCTTTCTCTTAAGAGACCATCTAGTTTTTCTCCATAGACCACAGTTTGAATTTCTTCTCGATAGGTCGGGCTCACAGTCGTAATTTTATCAGCTGCAACAAGTGCTCCCTTCATAAAATTTACATTTCCGAAAAATTCCAAATGATCCGATGGAAAGGATTGATCATCCATCCCTAATAAATCTCCTATTACTTCTTGTGGGAAAATACCTTGGAATTGAAGGTTATGAATGGTAAACACCGTTCGCATTTGACCGTAGCCTTTTTTCTTATAATATTCCGTTCTTAACAGATAAGGTATCATCGCTGTATGCCAGTCATGGCAGTGCAGCACATCCGGAAAAAAGCCAAGCTGTGCCACTGCTTCTAAGACGGCTCGGTTAAAATAAGCAAATCTTTCTCCGTCATCAAAATAGCCGTATAAATGGTCTCGTTTAAAGTAGTATTCATTGTCGACAAAATAAAAAGTTACTCCCTGATGTGTAAGCTCCTCAATCCCACAGTATTGATTTCTCCAACCGACCGGAACGGAAAATTCTCTGAGTTTCTTCATTTCTTTCTTATAATTATCAGAAATGGTTCCGTATTTAGGGAGAATAACCCTGACATCTGTTCCTAAGCTTGTTAATTCTTTTGGAAGGGAACCGGCAACATCGGCAAGTCCGCCCGATTTTGCAAATGGCCCCGATTCTGAAACAGCAAATAATACTTTCACGAGTTCATCAACGCTCCTTGCTTTGTCCCCTTACGAATTACATAAGGTGAACGAGTTGTTCCGGTTAAATGGGTTCCTGCGTCCACTTTTACATCTTTATCTAAAATAACTGAATCTAAATAACAATTATCTTCAATATGACACTTTTGCATAATAATACAGTTTTTAATGACGGCTCCTTTTCCAATCTTTACGCCACGGGAAACGATGCTATTTTCCACCGTCCCGCCAATTAAGCAGCCATTCGCAATCATCACATTTTTTACATATGACCCTTTTATATATTTGGTTGGTGGCTCATCCTTTACCTTTGTAATAATCGGCTGTTCTTTAATAAATAATTGCTTCCAAATATCGGATTGGAGCAAATTCATACTAGTAGAAAAGTAGTTTTCGATTGAATCTATCATTACGGCATAACCGTTATATTCATAGTGGCAGATGTTGTAAAAATGGTGAAGGTTATTCACGATATCCTTCATACATGTATACCCTGTTTCATTTCTTGTTTCGATCAATTTTATTAGCAGGGAAGTTTTAATTAAGTACATTTCCATTGAGCCGCCATCCTGATGGTGGATTTCGGTGATATCACAGCCAGACTGACGATGCCAATCTAGAATTGGTCTGAAGTCCATATTAAAAATCGTATAACAATTTGAAATGATTGAATACTCCTGGGTACTGCGGTAAAAAAAGTCTATATTACCAGCAAAATGTTCAAATGAACCAATTCTATTACCATCGCTATCTACTATTGGTGATGGAAAAAAGAATAGACCATCGCGCTTGCGGTTTAAATCCCAATTTTTCCCTGACCCAAGATGATCCATTAACGAACGATACTGCATTTTTGGAAAAATCGCTACACTGCGAATCCCTGAGTTCACCATGTTTGACAAGACAAAATCAATAATCCGGTACCGGCCTGCAAAAGGCAGTGCAGCTAGTGAACGATGTGTTAATAAATCTTCCAGATCATCGTGATAGGTTGTGGCATCGATGACGCCTAAAAGCTTTCTTTTCACTCCTAATTCCCCTCCTTTTTTTTACTAAAATAGCTTGGAGCGTTACCCCTTGAGGCTCCTGATCTAATATTTAAAAAGCAGAATATAGTCCACTTAACATTTCCTCTGTAACTAGAATAATTTCATCATCAAAAGAACGGATCACAGTCCCGTCCGGTATCTTTACATCAAATGGGACAATCGCCCTTTCAATTAAACAATTATTGCCTATGATAGCATCTGGCATGATGACAGACTCTTTGATGATGGTTCCCTTACCAACCGTTACGCCTTGAAATAATACAGATTTATCGATATGCCCTTCGATGGTACATCCCTCATTTATCAGTGACTCCTTTACAATTGCATCAGAAGAAATATATTGTGGCGGCTGATTCGGGTTGACTGAGTAAATTCTCCAGTCCTGATTAAACAAATCTAAATCGCATTCCTCTTTTAATAAATCCATGTTCGCTTCCCATAGACTTTGAACCGTCCCTACATCCTTCCAATACCCTTTAAACGGATAAGCAAACAACTTCTTATTCTCCTCAAGTAACAATGGAATGACATCTTTCCCAAAATCATGGCTTGAATCAGGATTTCGGTCGTCCCTTTCTAAATATTCCTTAAGTATATTCCAGCTAAAAATATAAATACCCATCGATGCAAGATTATTTTTCGGATTGCTAGGCTTCTCTTCAAATTCTACAATTCTCATATCATCTTTCGTATTCATAATGCCAAACCGGCTCGCTTCATCCCAAGGAACCTCGATTAAGGAAATGGTGACATCTGCTCTTTTTTCAATATGAAATTCGAGCATACTCTCGTAATTCATTTTGTAGATATGGTCGCCAGACAAGATCAATACATATTCAGGCTGGTATTGTTTAAGATAATTTAGGTTTTGATAAATAGCGCTAGCCGTCCCTGTATACCACTTAACTTCAGACGACTCACTATAAGGGGGTAAAACAGTAACCCCTCCATCCTTGCGGTCAAGATCCCAGGCACTGCCAATTCCAATATATGAGTTTAATAACAGCGGTTGGTATTGGGTAAGAACTCCTACCGTATCAATGCCCGAATTGGCGCAATTGCTCAATGTAAAATCAATAATTCGGTATTTCCCCCCGAACGGGACTGCAGGCTTCGCAAGATCCTTTGTCAGCGAATTAAGTCTGCTTCCTTTCCCCCCTGCTAAAACACAAGCTACGCATTTTTTCTTTACCATTTCCTTTTCTCTCCTTTCGCTTTTTAACCGGTCGTATGATTTGAAAGCCAAACGGGGGAATCATTAAATCTATTGAAAATGGCTGGCTATGGAATGGCTCTTCTAATGCGATCATAGTCTTTTTATTTATCAATCCAGTTCCACCGTATTCGTCCTGATCACTATTTAGTATTTCTCGGTATTCACCGGGATTAGGGACACCAATCTTATATCTTGGGTAACTAATACCAGTAAAGTTGCAAACAATAATTAAATAATCCTCTTGTCTTTTCCCTTTTCGAATAAAGGAGAATATCGATTGATCACGGTTGTTCACATCAATCCATTCAAAACCATCCTGCAAATGATCCAATTCATAAAGTGCTTTCGAACGTTTATAAAGCTTTGTTAATACTATTACATATGAATTTAAATTTTGATGCATGTCATATTCCATTAAGTTCCAATCTAATTGTTCTTTATCCTTCCATTCGGAAAACTGACCAAATTCAAAGCCCATAAACAATAGTTTCTTTCCTGGATGAGCAAAGATATAGCCTAGTAAAAGCCTTAGCTGGGCGAATTTTTCCCAATACTCTCCCGGCATTTTATCTAGCAGCGACTTTTTCCCATGGACCACTTCATCATGCGAAAATGGAAGCATAAAGTTTTCTAAAAAAGCATATAAAAGTGAAAAAGTAACTTTTGAATGGACTTTTGAGCGTGAATAAGGTGGTGTTTCCATGTATTCAAGCATGTCATTCATCCAACCCATATTCCATTTATAGTCAAATCCAAGACCCCCGTAACGGACGGGTGTTGTTACCATAGGAAAATCGGTTGAATCCTCGCCAATCATTAAGAAGTGTGGATCATTTTCGTGGACTACCTTGTTTAACTTTTTCAAAAAGTTAATTCCAAATAGATTTTCGCGCTTGTTTTCTGGTGAATTCGGCCAATAAATAATATTGGCAACGGCATCTACCCGAAAGCCATCAATATGGTAATAATCCATCCAAAAGAGGGCGTTTGAGATTAGAAAGCTTTGTACCTCTCCCTTTCCAAGGTCGAAGTTAGCAGTGCCCCATACGACATTCTCTCTGTCACCCTCATTACGATAAGAATAAATATGTGTTCCATCAAACCGGTATAATCCATGTGCATCCTTGCAAAAATGCCCTGGAACCCAATCAAGTATGATACCTATCCCATGTTGATGACACTGATCAATAAAATATCTAAGCTCATCTGGTGTTCCGTACCTTGATGTTATTGAATAATAACCTGTACCTTGGTATCCCCACGAATCGTCGAGCGGGTGCTCGACAAGCGGCAATAATTCTATATGGGTAAAGCCATGCTCCATTATATATGGAATAAGCTCCGAGGCCAGTTCTTTATAGCTAAGAAAATCACCATTTGCTTTCTTTTTCCAGGAACCCAGATGCACTTCATAAATAACTGCAGGTTCTGATAGGAAGTTCTTTTTCCCTTTTCGATTCATCCAATGTTCGTCCTGCCACTCATATTTGGCGAACGAATAAATAATCGAAGCAGTATTTGGCCGTAATTCTGAATAAAAGGCAAATGGATCTGCTTTCAGAAACCTTTCTCCAGTTTGTGAGATAATTTCATACTTATAAAGGCTTCCTTCCAGTTCTTGATTTACAACAATAATCCAAACTCCTTCATCATTAACCTTCTGCAGTTCATATCCTTCACCATTCCAGTTATTAAAATCTCCTGTTAGCCTTACCTTGCTGGCATTAGGGGCCCATACGCAAAATCGTGTATAAACTTTGTCGGAATTCTTAAAGATATGAGCGCCAAAAAGCTGATGACTGTGAAAAAAGTTTCCCTCATGAAATAGGTGCAGCTGATAATCAGTCGGAAATATTGTGTTCACTTTCATGGCTCTCCTCATCCTCAATGAAAATATGTATTTCAAAGACCAATTATAAGTGCAAATGTATGATAATCCTCAAAATACTTTTTTATCTTTTCTGACAACAACTGATTTATCTGGATATAAAGAGGGATTCTTCATCACTTTCCAGCACAAGACGACAAAATATCTTACATTAATCTACAGAAACCTATAAAGTTTTTTATTAATTTTAATAAAAATTCACGGAAAAAAATTATTTGTTTTTTAATAATTAAATAATCTGAAATCTGTCTGCAAAGGGGATTTGTAAGCGGTAACAATATTTCTACAACAGAGGAAGATGGATTTATATTATATCGATATAATTATTTATTTTGGATTTGGGTCGGTTTTCAATCATTATGACCATCTCGGTCATATAAATATCTGAGAGGTAACCGTATTCCCAGCTCCACCGCCTTTTCGGGCTTTAGGTAATTTAAAATATCACCATCAAACATTACCAAGACCTTTTTAAAAGGCTGATTTCGCCAATACTGTTGCTTTTCTTACTAATTTTGCTTAATTCCTTTGATTAGGATGAAAAATTTGATTCGCTTCATGATTTTACATGCTAATTCAACCAATTTTTCTCTAAAAGGTCTTGCTATATTCAGCTTATCAGCAAATTTAAATGGTTTATCAGCGTTTTAGGTACTTTTATCAGCGACTTTTATGATATATCAGCGACTTTGTTACTTTTATCAGCGACTCGAAGGGTAAGGTCAGATCATCCTTAATTTTAATAAAAGCAACAATCTATGAAATATGAGACTTTAAAAAAGAACACAAAAAAACTGATGACTAGTTATCATCAGTTTTTTTGTATGACCCCTACGGGATTCGAACCCGTGTTACCGCCGTGAAAGGGCGGTGTCTTAA
>NZ_DALZYO010000004.1:108626-178720 GCF_031988165.1 Neobacillus sp. | reverse complement strand
AACTAATAATTTTTTGTTTGTTGACGTTTTTGTTTGTTTAGTTTTCAAAGAGCAATTTGATGCGACAACTTTTATAGCTTACCATATTTCAAAAGTCGTTGTCAACAACTTTTTTTATTTCCTTTTAAAGAAGTTTAATAGTTTCTTTGACAACTTTTACATCTTATCACCGCTTGTGACCATTGTCAATCACAAATCGTATTTGAAAGGCTAAAAAATTTCTGTAATCACTACATCTTTTTTAAATACTAATGTCCCTCCGGTTTTAGGCACTTCCCTAGTGTTTTCGCTTCATCGAAGCGGAATACTCTTATATTTGGGTCCGCAGGATTTTCAAGCTGAATATCATTCTTGTTTAGGATCACAATCAGTTCTTTTTCCTGCAGGTTTTGCCTAGTGAAGTTTTCCATGATCCGCTCAAGCATGGCCTCTCTCAACGTAATGGTCAAAATGGATATCAAGTTTGTCCCCTCCAGCCCATACCAATCTTTAATTATTTCATAGTATGTAAGAGACTTGTAAATTAGAGGTGAATCATGGAAAAGAAAATACTAATTACCGGGGTGGCGGGATTTCTAGGTTCGCAGCTAGCGAAGTCATTAATTATGGACGGGCATTTGGTCGTCGGACTCGATAATTTATCCTCCGGAAAAATAATCAACATAAAAAGCCTGCCTAAGAACCGGTTTATTTTTAAGGAGGTTGATTTGTGTTCACGGAAAATCCTCGCCGATCCTGACATTAAAAATGTGGATGAAATATACCATCTTGCTTCCCCGGCAGCTCCGAAATTTTATCAGGCTGCCCCATTTGAAACGATTAATGTAAATACGATTGGAACGAGAAATATGCTGGAATTAGCCAAGATACATGGAGCAAAAATGGTCTACACCAGTACAAGTGAGGCCTATGGTGAGCCAGAAATTCATCCGCAGCCTGAAACCTATAGAGGGAATGTCAATACATGGGGGCCGCGTGCTTGTTATGATGAATCAAAGCGATTAGGCGAGGTCCTCTGCTATTTGTATTTCACCCATTATCAGACACCGGTGAAAGTTGCCCGTATTTTTAATACGTATTCGGCAGGGCTGACAAATGATGATGGCCGAGTTATCTCCAACTTTGTCACTCAAGCATTAAAAGGTGAGGACATTACCGTTTATGGAGATGGGTCCCAAACGCGGTCTTTTTGCTATGTGACGGATACGATTAGCGGCCTGAAGTTGTTAATGGAAAAAGAAGAAGCAACCGGGGAAATCATTAATATTGGCAACCCCGTTGAATTTACAATTTTAAAACTAGCTCACTTTGTTAAAGCGTTGACAGGTTCTGATAGCAAAATAATATTTCGTCCCCTCCCGGAAAACGACCCGAAAGTCCGCCGGCCCGTTATTGAAAAAGCAAAAAGGTTACTAGGATGGGAGCCTACCGTGTCATTAAGAGAAGGATTGGATAAAACAATTACAGAGTACAGAACAAAATTAGGAATGGAAGGTTCCTAATTTTTCAAATCAGTTATTCTTTCGATGGCTATTTAATAAACCCCACTTCAAAAGGAGAAATTTCATTTGATTTTTACAACGATAACATGTGCGAATCATCTCCCACTAGCTAAGGTATTAGGAAAGTCCTTGAAGATGCATCATCCCAATTCAAAGGTTGTGGTCTGTTTGGTTGAAGAAACAATCCCCCCCTCCACTCAGGACTTTCCGCACTTTGATGAGATTGTGATGGCGAAAGATTTAGGGATACCTGATTTTTATAAATTGATCTATAAATATAATAATTATGAAAGTTGCTGTGCAATAAAACCGTTTCTATTAAGATTTCTATTAAACAGAAACACAAAGGAAGAAAAGATTGTTTATTTAGATTCTGATATTAAAGTGTATAGTCCATTAGAGGAGCTTATAGACCTTTTAGCACAATATTCAATTGTGATTACGCCTCATAGGCTCACGCCTGAAGAAAATCCTCAAAGTATTGGGGAAGAGGTCGCGAACCTAAAAGATGGGGTGTTTAATGGCGGTTTGATTGGAATTAAACGGGATGTGGAAGCATTCGAGTTTCTTAACTGGTGGGCAAATCGGCTGCAAAATTTTTGTTATATTGACAGTAACCGCGGCTTGTTTCTGGATCAAAAATGGCTCAATCTTATTCCCTGCTTTTTTGAAAACTATCATGTCTTAAAGCATGAAGGGTATAATTTTGCCAGCTGGAACCTTTCCCAGCGCAGGATTGTGAAAACAAAGGAGAATAAGTATGTAATTAATGGTCACCCACTTCGATTTATTCATTTTTCGGGACTAGGAAAATGGCTCGATGAGAATATAAATAAGTATATAACCAATAAAAACGATATATTCATTAATTTAAAAGATGAATATATGGAAGAGATTAATCATTTTGGATATTCTGCTTCGAAAGATTTTCCGTGGTCCTATAACAATTTTATTAGTGAAGAAATGATTGACCAGAAAACAAAAAAGATCTATCGAGAATCCGAGAAATTGCAAAACCTAATCCCCTACCTTTTACAGCAAAGTAATCTTTCGATTAGAAAAGTTTTAAATAGCAGGAGCACCGGCCCGAGTGTATCGGTCATTACTGCTGTTTATAATGGCCAAGAATTTTTGATGCAATCCATTAACAGTATTCTTTCGCAATCCTATAGGGATTTTGAATATATCATTGTCAATGATGGTTCAACCGATAATACAATGAATCTATTAAAAGACATTACTGACAATAGAGTTAAAGTGATCAACCTAAATGAGAATAAGGGAGCTGCCTATTGTCTTGACCTTGGGATTAAGACAGCAATAGGGAAATGGATTGCTATTCAGGATGCAGATGATATTAGTAATTGCGAAAGGCTAGAGGAACAATTGAAATATGTACAATCCCATCCTGAAGTGATTGCAGTTGGCAGTTTTGTTAAATGCTTTTCTGATTCACTTTTGGAAAACCAGTTACAAGGTGTAGCATTATACTTTAATTCTTTAAAATCGAGTGAGGAATTGTCTAAGAACCGTTTTTTCCAGGTACCCTTTTGTCATGGGACTGTTTTTTTCTCAAAGACATCCTACCATCAAGTTGGCGGCTACAACTCCAATTATAAGATTGCTTACGATTGGGACTTATGGATGCGGATGTTTCAAGCAGGACCTATTCATAAAATAAACAAGGTCCTTTACCACTATAGGATCGATAGTGGGTCGTTGTCCTTTCAAAAATGGGAAAATACCTATTATGAAATTATTAAGCTACACATGAATTACATTACTGAGATCTATGCCAATAATAACATCCAGCCAAAGTTCTTAGTTTTTGGCACCGACAGGGCCTGTAAAAATTTTAAGGATGCACTCCGTTATAATGGCTGTAACCTTTCAATGAAATTCGATGATTACTCCGCCTTAAGTAATCCGATGTTCTCGTTTGAAAAGAGTAAAACAAATGGAATCATAATCCTCGATGATCAAGTGCATGAAGGATTGATTCAAGATCTTGAAAAAAAAGGTATGAAACTGAATCAAAATTTATTTGTTCTTCATAATGGTATTCATGGGCTAATCGAATCAGGTGCCATATGAAGGAGAGTATATGTAGAAAGCCAGAACCGTCATCTCCATTCAACTGCCTAAAATGGTGATGACGGTTCTGGCTCTTTTGTTTTTCGCTTATTCCAGTACATTAAAAAGTGCGTAAACATCCTTATTTAATTTAAGTCGTCCTTCCTGTAATTTTCGCAATATTTTTTGTCTTTTGTCATCATGAAGAACAATAATAGCATCTGCCTCTCCTTTTTTTAATTTATGGATGGCAACAGGAACTTGCTTGCTTCTATTCTTATAAATCATCTTGACTACCTGCAATCCACTTTTTGGAGCAACATTAGCTATATAATTCTCGCAGCCTTTTTGTGGACCGATAATCATTACCTTTGGCTGATGTTGCTTTTCTTGAACTAAAGCGCGGTAAATGCCACTAGACGATGCAATCTGGACCTCGTCAATCGTTAGTACTTCATTACTGTTTGAGAGTGAACCTCGGTGCATCCGGTAATCGAGCAATACCTTTGGTACGAGCTCCATATCACCTTTTTCCAGTAATTTCAACCATAAATCATAATCATAGGCAATTTTAAACGTTGAGTCATAGCCCCCCACTTCCTTAAAAACATGTTTAGAGAACATGACAGAACTATGTGTTAAGGGGCATGAAAAATAGATCACTTTCCTTATTTCCTCCCTTTTAATGTAACTATTTTTAAAATTCTTCACACCTTCATATACCTCGTCAGGGACATCCGCGTCTCCAGAGATACAATTAATTAAAGTTCCTATTCCAACAAGTGAAGGGTGCTGAAGAATATAGTTTACTTGCTCTTCTATCCTAGTGGGGTAACTATTATCATCTGCATCCTGTATCGCAATCCAATCGCCATGAGATTCGTTAATACCTAAATTCAAGGCATGAGCTGCACCTTGATTTTTATTCAAATGAATCACTCGCACCCTTGGATCATTTATTTGGTCTAGTATTAATTTTGTTGAATCTGTAGAACCATCATTTACAATGATGATTTCTAAATGAGGATAGGTTTGTGCTAAAGCATGATCTAATGCTTCCTTAAGAAACCTTTCCCCATTATGAACTGCCATAACCATTGAAACAATCATCATTATCGACCAGCCTCCCGATTAGTTAATATATAGCCAATCACTCCAAGCAAACATGACAATGCCAAATTCGATTATTGTTTATAACCATTAGGATGCTTTTTAAACCAATTCCATGCTGTCTCAATTGAAATTTTGATATCGTATTTTGGGGCCCAGCCTAATAAAGATTTTATTTTTTGGGATGATGCTACTAAATGTGGCGGGTCTCCCTTACGCCGCGGTTGAATTTTAATCCTGGCTTTTGCACCGGCAACCTGCTCGCATAAGTGAATCATCTCTAAAACGGAAACACCTCTTTCATTCCCTAAATTGAAAATTTCCGCGATTTTTCGCCTAGGGTTTTGCAATAAATACTGTAACGCCTGAATATGACCCGAGGATAAATCCATGACGTGGATATAGTCACGGATACACGTTCCATCCGGCGTCTGGTAATCCTTCCCGAAAATTTCAATATAACTGGATTTCCCTTGTAAATGTCTTAAAATATTCGGTATTAAATGTGTCTCGGGATCATGATCCTCTCCGATTTCACCGGAAATATGAGCCCCGGCTACATTAAAATACCGGAGGGCAATATATCGAAAATCATGGCTCTCCGAGATACTGTTTAAAACCGTTTCAATCATTAATTTAGATTTTCCATAGGGATTAATCGGGTTCAACGGCAGTTGTTCATCAATCACCACTTGATTCGGGACTCCATATGTGGCACACGTGGAGGAAAAGATAAAATTTTTGATATTATGTTCTAGCATTTTATTAAGTAGTTGAATCGTATTTACAACATTATTTTGATAGTATTTTAGTGGTTTTTCGACTGATTCACCCACAAGGCAACTCGCTGCAAAATGCATAACTGCCTGAATGGAATAAGATTGAAATAAACTTTCGAGGACATTTGAATCTCCCACATCTCCCATAATAAAAGTTGCTCTTTTATCAACCGCCTCTAGATGCCCGGTTGAAAGGTTATCCAACACTAAAACAGAATAGCCTATATCCGCAAGTTCACGTACTACATGACTGCCAATATAACCAGCTCCTCCTGTAACCAGAATCATCTCACATTCACCTTCTTTTCTCATTCTAGCTTGGGGGACAAGGGGACTGTCCCTTTGTCCCTAAATTTTTGATTCGATAATTGCTGCTGCACCGGCTACTGCTAAAATTAAGATTAACGGAAATGTTATCGGAAAATAGAAATAGATAAGGACAACGATTAATGAGCACCAAAAACCGCTGCACCAGTAGCAGCTTAATAAGGAACCCATAAAGTGGCGAAAACCTGTCCCTTTTATTTCGATATTAGGTTCGAGATCCCCTGAGGAATTTTCAATCATTGAAATCGTTATGAAGGGCTTTCTGATAAATGCAGTAATGTCATCAAATACAATTAAACGGGTCAACCGGAATGAGGCTAAAATGATAATAATGAAATCCAGCCAATTGACATGAAACATTGAATTTCACCTCACAAAGTCCATACTCGGATTCATTATATGTTGATTCTTATCTCAATGTGATTTCCTTTTTGGGACAGGGGGACAGGTTCCTGAGCGATAAAAGGCTTTTTTATCGGTACATATACCCTTACAATTCCTTCTTTTTTGCATTTCATATAGAGACAAGACTTTAATGGGGCTAAGAATGCAAAAAAAATGACGAATTATTGAGGGGTGCACATATGAGTGAACAGCCGAAACCCAAAGTAAGCCTTTGCATGATTGTTAAGGATGAAGAACAATTATTACCTGCATGTTTAGATAGTGTGAAATCCATTATCGATGAAATGATAATTGTAGATACAGGGTCAACCGATAGCACAATTCAAATTGCCGGACAATTTGGCGCGGAAATTTGGACGATTCCATGGGAGGACGATTTTTCTAAAGCACGTAATGTTGCATTGGAACATGCAACTGGTGATTGGATTTTACACTTGGATGCGGATGAACAGCTGGAAAAACAAGATATTGGACAATTACTTTCTATCATTTCCAATAGTCAAGAGGAAGCTTATTTCCTGCACATTGTAAATCATAATGCTGAAACATACGGGGATTCTCTTATTTTTCCGAGCTTAAGATTATGGAGGAATCGAAAAGAATATCGTTTTAGTGGTGCTATACATGAACAAATCGGTTCTTCCATTGTCAAACTTAATCCATCCAAATCATTGACTCTAACCCCTATTCGCATCCACCACTACGGTTATTCGGAAAAAATAATTCAAGAAAAGAAGAAAATTGACCGAAATCTCAAAATTGCCTCGGCAGAAGTGGAGAGATACCCCAAATCATCTTTTGCCCATTATAATTTAGCGATGGAATTTTCCAGGATGAAACAATTTGACAATGCGATAAAGGAATTTTATCTATCTATTGATTGCCTCCCGGATCAACACGAACTGTGGGTGTCATACATGTTTCGCAATCTTGCTACAGCATTGATGGAAGGTAAGAAGTTTAAGGAAGCTAGTGAAATCTTAGAGAAAGGGCTAAACTATTATCCTGATTATATTGACTTATTGTTTCAGAAAGCCACATGCCATTGTGGACTAAATGAAGTTCCTCATGCTATTGGCTTGTTCCATCAGTGTATAGTGACTCCGAAAAATCCCAAGTATGTCAATCTAAAAGGGCTTAGCCGAGAAAAGGCTCACTTTTCCTTGGGTCATTGTTACCTGCAATTAAATCGGCTTGATGAATCGGTTTATCATTATAAAAAAGCGTATGAATTGAATAAAGACTTCAAAGAACCATTGAAAGAATTAGCCCTAATTTATAATCAAATAGCCACACAACCTTCATAAATAAATTATTTCTGTTATATTTACCAATGAAAAACCACCTTTTTTTAAAAGATGGTTTTTCATTGTATTTATTTGACTATTTGGCGACTTTACAGAACTAAAATCCAGAGTCTTCATTATTAGTCGGCACCAACTAACATCATGAAAGAATTCCATGAACTATACTAATCTCTTTATCTGTAATAAACGGGCTGTTGATCCACTCCTGATAATTTGACCGAATAGATTTTACCATATGGTCATACAAGTCCGCACAGGAGGTACAGCTATATTTTTTGATCTTATCACACATAGAAACCATGTAGGACCATTCAGAATATCTTGCCCTTAGAGCAATCTCCGGCACTTCAGCGCTAAGATATTCAGCTCGTTCACGGAAAGCGGACAAGTATTCTTTCAGCAGCTCCGGTGAAAGATTATTCGTCTGGATAAATCTTGAATTATTACCGTGGTGCTTTGTAAACCGATAAAGAGGTTTCCCTTGTCCAACCACCCGATCCGCTTTGGCAAAGATCTTATAAATGATATGAATATCATCAACAAGGACATTTTCTTTAAAGCTGATGCCATCGAACAAAGATTTACAGAATAATTTGGTCGGAGGCGCAACATTGAATCGTTCGCGTTTCAATAGTTCTTCAAGGCCCTGAACTTTGTCTAGTATCAAGAGGTCATCATAAATAAAATAGGGTTCCTTTTTGCCGTCAATATCATTCCAGCTGCCGCATAAAGATATGTCTGCTTGATATTCATTCATTAATTTCAAGAGAAATTCCAGCATTTGTGGTTCACATTGGTCATCATCATCCACCATCGTAAGATATTTACAAGATGCTGCTTTAAGCCCTGCATTCCTGCCTTTAGGAGCACCTTGATTATTTTTAATTGTAATTAATTTTATTCTACTATCAGCTTTTGCATATTTTTGACATATTACATCACTGCCATCAGTAGAACCGTTGTTCACTAAAATTAATTCGAAAAGATTAAATGTTTGGGAGAGTATACTTTCTATTGCACGTGGCAAAAACTCTTTTCGGTTATATGTGCACATAATAACACTAATGGATGTATTTGGCATCTTCAGAGCCCCCTTATTACATCATAGGTAGTATCGGCAATCGACAATGACCTTAGCTGGATCTTTCATATCTATACCGGCAAACTCTTTCCATGCAGTGACGAGAACAAGAATTTCCGATTGAATATATATATCTTCTAAGCTATCACAATAAATGATGTGTTCAAATTTGTACTCCCTATCAAAAGCTTCGTTAGCTATCGGATCATAAGCAAGCAGATTTTTATATCCCGATTCCAGCAATAGTGAAATAATTTTCGCAGAAGAACAGTCGCGAACGTCGTCTGAACCCGGTTTAAAAGATAACCCGAGTATACCAATTTTATTGGATGGTTTGGCAATACGAATAATCTTATCCACCATATGCTGTGGCATAGTATCATTTAATTCAATGACGTTTTCAAGGATTTTTGGTTCATATCCTTTTGTCTTTGCCTGCGAATACATCGCCATTGTGTCCTTTGGGAGGCAATATCCTCCATATCCGCAGCCGGGATAAACATAGTTCTTCATTTCACATCCACCCCATCGGCGATCCAAATGAAGGATTTGAAAGGCCTCTTTCGTTTGGACATCCCCAATTGTCTCCGCAATTTTTGACATTTCATTTGCATAGCTTATCATCGTTGCAAGAAGTGTATTGGATAAATATTTGATAAATTCACCCGTATTTAGGGACACAGAAAAAAATGGACAATCGAACCCGCTATATAATGAGCGGAGCATACTTTCCCCTCTTTGATCACTAACGCCACAAACGATACGATCGGCATTCATCATATCCTCCCAGCACTTTCCTTCACGTAAAAACTCCGGATTATTGGCGACACTGAATTTTTCGCCTGCAGATAAGCCTTTTTTCTGCAAATAAGGGAGTATTCTTTCTGAAGTCGTGGAAGGCGGAACGGTTGATTTCACCACAATCACCCTGTATTTTCCATCATGGAGAACAGAAGCAAACGAATCAATGGCAGAATAGATATATGTTAAATCTGCCTCTCCCTTTTCTCCGGCAGGTGTACCGACACATAAAAATACAAAGTCACTGTTCCTGACGGCAGCTGCTGAATCAACTGTTACCGTAAAATTATGATCAATATGGCGAATCAGAGCATGGTCAAGCCCAGGTTCGATAAAAGGAAGTTTTCCTGCCCGAATGGCATCCAACCTGTTGGGGTTTATATCCATTCCAAAAACACGGTGGTTCTTCTCAGCAAAAGCCAATGCAGTCGTAAGCCCAACAAAACCAAGTCCAATTACAGTAATTGTATACCTCATAAGGAAACCACCCTTTCAACTTCTGCCCAAATTTATATCTTCTCACATTACTAGTTTCCATTACCTTAATCAGCAAATTCACCTACCATTCAAATTCACTCCTGTCACATTCCTCCAAATATTGCAGATACCTTTTTATCCCTTCTTCAATATGAATTTGCGGATCGTAATTTAGCAATTGTTTTGACTTTGTTATATCCGGACAGCGGCGTTTAGGGTTATCGTTCAAATAATCTTTATCTGAGTGAATTTTAAAATCTATACTGCCACTATAGCCGAAAAGGTCCCGGCCAATCTTCCTGTACAATTCTGCCAGCTGCAGGATTGTAAGTTCAGGGCTGTCTGAGCCAATATTGAAAACATCAAACTGTCCATATAGAGCACATTTGATATATCCAACCGTCGCATCGGGAATATAGTCAAAGGTACGGGTTGGTTTTCCATCTGAGTAGATAATAATATCTTCATTATCTATCACAGCCTTTGCAAAGTCCGCTACAGCTCTTTGGTCATTAATCCTCATCCCGGGACCATAGTTATTAAAGGGCCGTACCACTGTGATTTGCATTTGATACCGGCGGGCAAAATTGTAGCATAGTGTTTCCCCAAAACGCTTTGACTCATCATAGCAAGCTCTGGGTCCACATGTATTTACATTACCCCAGTAATTTTCTGGAGTTGGAATGTATGCTGGGTCCCCGTAAACCTCGCTGCTGGAATAAAACAGAAACCCTTTTAATGGTCTGTCTTTGTAAAAGTCGAGTAAACGACGAAGTCCTGTTACATCAGCATCAATTGTTTCAATTGGATATTGGCGATAATATACCGGAGATGCAAGCGAAGCCATATGAAAAATCAAATCTGCATTACTGCAAAATTCCAGTTCGCAGGTGATAATATCAAGCTCACGCAAATCAAATAAAGTTTGTTTAGAAATACGTTCTACCCATTTGGGTTTTCCGAACATATAATTATCTATACCATAAACCTTTTTAATTCCAAGCTGTTCTCCATATTCAGCAAAAAAATGTAATAGGGAATAGCCAAGGGAACCGGCAAATCCGGTAACCAATATCGTTGAGTCCTTTAGTTTTTGCTTATCTGCTTCCGATAGGGAAAGATAAATGAATGCCACATCTTTCCTAGTAATATTTGAAATCGCCAAAAAATCACCTCATTTTCCTTGTCATCATGCTATCCCCACACCTTCCAGGGTGCCTTATTTTCTTTCCATAAGTTTTCAAGTATTCCTTTGTCACGCTGGGTATCCATGCACTGCCAGTAGCTGTAATGCTTATACGCATTCAATTTTCCTTCCTCCGCCAGCTTTTCCAATGGGCCCCTTTCAAAAATGGTATGATCCCCTTCTATATAATCAAACACTTGCGGTTCAACCACCATGAATCCCCCGTTTATCCAGCCTCCGTCTTCTAAAGATTTTTCAACAAAACGCTCAACACGATTCGTAGTATCATCAATGTCTAGTACACCAAAACGCCCACCTGGCTGAATAGCAGTAAGCGTTACATAACCGCCTTTTTGCAAATGATATTCTTCGAGAGCTTTGATGTTCAGGTCAGACACCCCATCACCGTAAGTGAGCATAAACCTCTTATTTTCAACAAATTTCTTTATCTTTTTAATTCTCCCGCCTGTCATGGTATCCAGTCCTGTATCGACCAATGTCACGCGCCACGGTTCTGATACATTGTTATGGATTGTTAACATGTTTTGATTGGCAAAATCGAAGGTTACATCGGACGTATGCAGATAATAGTCCGCAAAAAACTCTTTGATTACATATCCTTTGTATCCAAGACAAATGATGAAATCATTGTATCCGTAATGACTGTAAGTTTTCATAATATGCCACAAAATGGGTTTTCCGCCGATTTCAATCATTGGCTTTGGTTTCAAATGGCTTTCCTCGCTGATTCTGGTCCCGTACCCTCCCGCTAAAATGACAACTTTCATTATTCACCCTCCACTTTACTATAAAAGGCTTTCCATCAATTTGGTTATTTCCAGCCGTTTTGATTCATCTACACAGAGATCTATTGCTTTTTCAAGAATTTCCTTTGCTCGATCCTTTTGACCCTCACAGGCAAATGTATAGCCAACTGCGATCATTGCCGAGCTGTCATCAGAGTAGAACACACTTAAAATCAGGGCGGTTTCCAATGCACTACGGATCTCGCCCCTAAGGGTATGAAGGTATAATTTATAACATAATGCATCTTTATCAAGCGGGGCTTGATCAAAAACTGTTACCATTCGTTCAATGACTTCTACAATTTTTTTATCAGGCAAATGCTTTCGAAAAAACTCATTTTCATAGTCTTTTGATTTTCCCATCTGTTTTCGCTTACGCAGGAGTTCCTCCTTAAGCAGATCATAGTTGCGTTCACCGGAATGTTCTTCACATATTAAAACAGCATGAGCAACTCTGGAATTAACCAATTCCCGAAGCAGGGCAGGATTTGATGCCAGAAATTCGCTCATAAGACCCTCTTTCTCAAACTTTTCCAGATCTGTTCTGCCCATAGCCCGAAAAAAACCATAGAGCAAGACTGCCCCAAACTTGTTTTTATTCAATTCATCGCACAAGGAAGAAAGGTACAATAAAAATGCATTTTGCTTGTCTTGGAGATTCGCTAATGGGAGGTTGATTATCTTTATCGATGTGAATAGTCTATACATATAGTGATTGATTAAAATTGGGAAATCGTCCTCTGAAACGTTTTTCATGATTCTTTCGATAGCTTTTTGGGTGTCCAGAAATAAATTTCCTGTTAAGCCGTTCTGGTCAAGGGTGCGAAAGACAAAAGAATCATTACAGATTGTTTCAATGACAGCTATTCTTTCCTTGGGAGGGTTGGATTCCGCGTTGGCTGCTATATCGATACAGTCCTTGATTGAGGCATATAAGACATGGGTAATATAATTTAACGTTTCGGTGTTAAGTTTATTCCAGCGTTGCAATAACATTTTGCTTTCATCATATATGATTTTGTAATCGAGATACCTGATTGTATCCACTTGGGTATGATAGTAAGAAGTCTTCCTGATCCTGTAATAATGAAGTACTTTGTTAATGCCTACTACAGAGTTGGCAAACCTTAAGCAATCCAAGTTAAATACCGTATCTCCCCCATTGGTCAGATTGAGGGGGGATTGCTTTCTATATTCTTGTTGCTTTTTGACAATAGAAACTTTAAACAGCTTCCCCCATATGGGTCGAAAGCAGCCATAAATTTGCGGAAACATATCACCCAAGCTTGTGATATCTTCTGAATAAAAATCTGGGGGACAGCGAGTTCCACGCATTTGGACATTTTCATCCATAAACATTTCTGTACCGCCCACAGCAATATCCGCATCGTATTTTTTTGCGGCTTGATATAGTTCCTTCAAAAAGTCAGCGTGCAGGAAATCGTCACTATCCACCATGCACCAGTATTCAGAGGCAAGGTTTTCGCCATAATATACAAAGTCCGGATTAAGCGGTCCATTATGCAAAAAACTATTGTTTTGATTGCGAAATAATCTTATCCGGTTATCTGTATTTGCATATTCCTCCAGAATCCCGCTGGTTCGATCGGTGCATCCGTTATCTAAAATAACCCATTCAAAATCAGAAAATGTTTGATCTAAGACACTTTCTACACACTCTCTAATATAATTTTCCACATTATACGCATAAGTGATTATCGAGATGGCAGGTGCCTTTCTCCTTTCATCCACTTGTTTCGCTCCTTCCATAATGGGACAAGGGGACAGGTTCCTTGTCCCAGGAATAAATAACGGGACAAGGAGCCAATCCCTTTGTCCCTCTCCGAAAACATCATTCTTTATGTTTCCTTTTGATTTCCGCTTCAAGCTCAAGAATTTGAAAAGGTAATATCTTTTCTAAGAAAAATTCACGCTCTTTCTCACAACGCTCTTTCTCACAATGCCTTTTTTCACAATGATCCTTCTTACAATGCCTTTTTTTACAATGCTCTTTCTTACAATGCCTTTTTTTACAATGCTCTTTCTCACAATCCTCTTTCTTACAATGCTCTTCCACGCGAATTATTTTCTCAATATCCACAAAACCGGTCAAAGCATTTCCACCCAAAGCATGTTTAGATCTTGGAATTTTTACGTTCAGGGCAATGATTTGCTCATCAACAGGTCTTACCTCCATATGAAACTCTTTCGATTTTTTTTCTTTTTTATGTTTTTTGTGTTTTTTGTCCTTTTTGCTCATATAAATTGGGATGTCCAGCATCTTTTACCTACATCCTTTTTCCAGTAGTAGCTGTCTCATCCCTCTTCCCTCCCTTCTGTATGAAATATGAATTAAAAGGGAATCTTCTTCCTCAAACGCCCCATTTGCATATTTTTTTCTCATTATGGGTGGTATTTAACAGACGACCAATGAATTGTTCTCATTAGAAAGATAGGACCAGGGAGGGCATCCCCTCCTGGTCCTATCGGATCACTGATAGTGAGTCAATATAACAGCTTCTCCCGAACAATAGAGAAGTAATATACGGCTCTCCTAATCAACAATCCAAATGGTATTGCTTAACACTGTTAAGCAGGATCCAAATCAAGAATCACCGTTGAAAACATCAATTTCTTTTCTAAAAACAGTGTGTGTGTAGCCTGAGCAGTAGGGCTGAAGAAAGAAATGAGCTTTTCAACGTCAACGACTCCTGTCAATTGAGTTCCACATACAAAATCTGGTTCACATGGAAGGCTGATAGGTTGTGATTCCGAAAAAATGGTAAAACTAACAGGTGTAACTGAAATAGAAGTTGCCATGTAATTCACCTCCCTTCATTGATCTACTTCATATTATTAAAGTTTATACGGACAAGCTTGGACGAATTAATTGGTGCAAATATACATTTTTGCTAATTATAAATATTCTTCTACTCTAAGTAACTCGGCATTCACATAGGTAAAGTCACCAATTCCTGCCCATCATGTTACTTGGCTTAAGATTCGTTATCTAATTCAAGCTCCAGTACTTGGAACGGCAATATTTTTTCGAGGAAAAATATGCGATTACGTTTATCTTTCACGCGAATCAATTTTTCAATATCTACAAATCCTGTCAATACAGTTCCACCCAAAACTGTTTCGGATTTAGGGATTTCAATATTTTCCGTAATGATCATCTGTCCAACAGTGGTAACCTTGATATGATCTTTATCGTGCCAATTGTCAGGGAATAACTCATCAAGGCGTTTCATGTTTTTAGTCAATTTCTTTGATGTGGAAAGCCATTCTTTAGATTCACATTTGCTCTCCAACTCAAGCTCAAGAATTTGAAAGGGAAGGATTTTTTCCAGAAAAAAAATACGCTTCTTACCGGAAGTCTTATCTTTAATACGAATCAATTTCTCGATATCAACAAACCCCGTAGTGGAAGACCCTCCTAAAACTGAGCCAGTTTTAGGAATTTCAGTGTTTCCTGTAAAGATTTTCTTGCCAACGGTTATGATCTTACTCTTATCTTCATCGTCCATTCCTTCATGACACCCGCTATTTAATTCAAGTTCGAGAATTTGAAATGGCAGCTTTTTCTCTAAAAAAATTGCCTTTTCATGGAATGGCTTATCTTTAATTTGAATCAACTTCTCAATATCCACGAATCCCGTTATAGAAGTCCCGCCCAAAACGGAACTGGTTTTAGGAATCTTTTCATTATCTGTAAAGATTTTTTCCCCAACGGTTTCTACTTTGATGGAATTTTTTTTATGGTCTTTAGAATCCAACTAAATTTTCACTCCCTTCGTTAGAATTAAAGTAACGGTAGATAAATACTGTCTTATCCATTGATGGCTCTAACTCTAAGGAAGGCAATAGAGTTGACCTCAATAAGTTATTGAAACGATTCTACCAAGAAGACCCAATATCATCTAAATATATTATTCAAAATTTGTTGTTGGGGTAAGGGACAACTTCCCTACACAACAACGTAAACATAAAATATTCCCTTCCTATCAATAGTTAGTGGATTGAAATATTATTAAGGAAACTTTTGAAAGACGAAGTGACTTGTGACCCTAAGGCGAAGACAATTCGTAGTCGCAACGTATGCCTGATGGAAAAGTTGTACTTTCTGGTCGACAAAAAAGAGCATGTGTCACATGCTCTTTTTCTTTTCTTAATGATTGGCTACTCCCATATATTGAAACCCTATACTCTTGACCTTCTCCTTATCCACCATATTGCAGAAATCAAAAAGGTATGTCTGTTTCATAAGCGACTTAAGAGATGCCCAGTCTAGATTCTTATATTCATCCCAGTCCGTACAAATGACAACAGCATCAGCACCCGTAACAGTTTCCTCAATCGTCCTAAATTGATGTTCCTTCTCCATTTTTACAATTGGGTCATGGGCTCTAATCTCGGCCTCTTCCGCTAACAAATGCTCAATCAATTTCAGACTCGCCGACTCCCTCGTATCATCCGTATTTGCTTTAAAGGCAACGCCAAATACGCCAATCGTTTTATTTTTTAAATTGCCGCCAAGGGCATCTTTGATTTTTTCCATCAAATATAACGGCTGTTCTGCATTAACTTTTACAACACTCTCCAGGATTGAAAGCGGCTGGCCATTTTCCTTAGCAGTCTGGATCAAGGCATTCACATCCTTTGGGAAACAAGATCCACCATAACCCATGCCGGCACGAAGGAACAGCGGACCAATCCGCTGATCGAGTCCAATTCCTCTTGAAACATCATTTACATTGATGTTTAACTCGTCACACAACCTAGCTAACTCATTAATAAAAGAAATTTTCATTGCAAGAAAGGAATTGGCGGCATACTTGATCATTTCGGAGGCTTTCGGATTGGTTTCGACGATTGGACAGTGGAAGTCTTTATACAGCTCCTTCATGATGGATCGCGCTTTTTCACTTGTTGCTCCGATGACAATTCGATCGGGATTGAGGGCATCCTGAACCGCGGAACCCTCGCGGAGAAATTCCGGGTTCGAGACGACATCAAAGGGAATCAGGTCTTCTTGACTTTTTTTAATCCAATTTGTCACCAACTCTGCCGTTCCAACTGGTACTGTGCTTTTCGTGACAATGATTTTATAGTTGTTCATATATTTACCGATTGCTTCGGCGACATTTTTAACATAACTGAGGTCTGCACCTCCATCTGAGTTCTGCGGTGTACCGACACATATGAAAATCACATCATTCTCTTCAACTGCTTCTTTTGTCCTTTTTGTAAAATAAATATTTTGGGCTGCGGCATGCTTGGTTAGTAAGTCTCCGAGTCCAGGCTCGTAGAAATGTAGTTTACCAGCTTGTAAAGCTTGAATTTTACATTCGTCAAGATCCAGGCCCGTGACCCGGTGACCCATTTCACAAAAAATAAGCCCTGTCGTCGTGCCCACGTAGCCTGTGCCGACGATTAAAATTTTCACGTTTATTTATTCCCCCTTTATTTCACAGAGATAAGTAATCAGGTTAAAACTAGCTGAACTATTCGCAAGATTAATTTTTGAATGGTTCTCTTTATATGTCGTGGCTTGTATTAATTTATTCATAAAGGTGGTTTGTGGAAAATTGTCCGATGTAGAAAGGGCTATTAATGGAGAGTTATCCGAGAGGCAGAGTATGGAACGAGGCAATTTCTTTCCAACAAAAATTATTAGTGACCGGAATAGGGAAAAAATGCAATCTTCGGGCACAAAAATTATTTGTAACCGGAAAAGATGAAAACCCAGGTATTTGGTCACAAAAAAAAGGCACACTTAAATGGTACCTTCGCGCCGCTAGATCCATCCTTTTTTCTCGGCGATACTAGCGGCTTCGGTTCGATTTTTAGCATCAAGCTTGTGGATAGTTTCGGAGATGTAGTTGCGGACCGTTCCGGACGACAAGTATAGTTCAGAGGTAATCTCCTTAGTCGTCTTACCTAATGCTGCTAATCTTAAAATCTCTTGTTCTTTTGGGGTCAGCGGATTTTCTTCGCGGATGACGTCAAAAGTGAGCTCCGTGCTGAACACCCGTTTTCCTGTCATCACCTTGCGAATCGCCTCGGCAAGTTCATCAATTTCCCCATCTTTAAGTAAATAGCCGTGGACACCAATTTTTACTGCACGTTCAAAATATCCAGGTCGGGCAAAGGTGGTTAGGATGATCACCTTACTAGGAGACGAGCGCCGTACGAGTTCGTCAGCCACCTCGAGTCCGTTCAAAATGGGCATTTCAATATCCATCAAGCAGACATCCGGCTCGAGTTCTAAGATTGCCGCGAGTGCCTCTTCTCCGTTCAGCGCCTGGCCAATCACCTTCATGTCCACTTCCAAATCAAGCAGAGAACCGAGCGCCCCCAATAACATTCGTTGATCTTCAGCAATAAACAAGCGAATCATACAGCAGCCCCCTCTTTTTTTATAATCGGTACATTGATTTCCAAAACCGCCCCGTTCTGGTTTGACAGCGCTAGTACTCCGTCGATGAGTGCCAACCGCTCATCCATCCCCCTCAAACCATTTCCAAAACCGTGATTATTTCTTACGCCCATCCCATCGTCACGGATAACGATGTTTATTTTTTCAGAAAAAAGCTTGATTGAAATGGAACAATGGGTGGCACGGCTATGCTTCACGACATTGGTCGCCGCTTCACGCACACACATGCCGACAATATTCTGCGTAAACGGTGATATCTTAGAAAAATCAACATCACCATCGTACTGATAGGTAATTCCCGCCGCACGTAATATTTGCTGTATTTGCAGGAGCTCTTCCGCAATGGTGGCTGCGCGCATATCTGTTACCAGCTCACGCACCTGCTTTAGTGCCGCACGGGAAGTGACTTCCATTTCCTTCGCCTCGAGCCGTGCTCGTTCCGAATCAACGGCGATCAACCGTTGAACAAGCTGACTTTTTAACGTCAACAGTGACAACGTATGGCCAAGTGTGTCATGAAGATCGCGGGCAATCCGCACCCTCTCTTCACGCTTTACCAACTCCTCAATTTTCTGATTTGCTCGATCAAGCTCCTTTTCTAGATCCATTCGGCGATTCATCGAGCGGATTCCAAACGGAGAAATCAGTATAATGATGAGAAAAGGGACGAAGTAGATGAGCTCTGCCGGGGTGAAAAAGGTCTTCGTCTGTACCACATGATAGATGAACGGAATAATTTGCACACCCACCAAGCCAAGCAGCCCACGCCTAAAGGCTGTTTTTTCCTTGTACCAGCCGATGAAATTCGCCGGAAAAAATCCCATAAACATATAGTTTAAGTGATAAAACATGCTAAAAATAAACACAATCGCTAGTTGCACCGCTAACCAGTAGGTGAACTTTCTTTTTCCTATTGAAAAATAAAGCTGGCGATACGTCACCAAAAACAGCAGCACCATCCCATAGCCAATGAGCTGCTTCACTCCCGTTTCCCTCGTTAAATATATAACAGGAAATCCTATATAAATAAGAAAAATATAAGGGAAAAAGCCAAATTGCCTTGGAAAAATTGACCATTTCAAACCAAATCACACCGCTTCTTGTTTTCTTCTAATATATTTAGATAGTAGCATGAAGACGGCCAAATAGGCGATTAAAATCAGGATATTTTTCCACTCAGGCATATTTCCGCGAAAAATTTCCCAAGCACCGTTGCCAAAATTGTAAGATGGAAGCCATTTACCGATGGACTGCATCATTTTTGGCATAATCTCAAGCGGCATCCACAGCCCGCCTGCCACCGCAAGCACCATATAAATCACATTGCTGATACCTGCGGCTGTTTCAACCTTTTTCATCATTCCGATTAAAGTGCCAATTGCAAGGAATGGAAGCGATCCGAGCAAAATCCATAAACCGCTCGCGATCCATTCAAACGCGGTAAGCGAAACGCCATTGATGATCGCCCCTGCGATAAAAATAATTGTAATCGATAACAGATGCATCACACCTTGACCCATCATTTGTGCCGCAAAATAGACGGTGTCTGAAAGCGGCGTGATGCGAATAAATGTCGACCAGCCTTGCGAACGCTCCTGTACCATCCGGATTCCGAGTGTCATCATTGACGAGCCCATCACGCTGAACACTGTCATTGACATGAGGTAATGCGCCTGCCACTCCGCCTTATCCGGCGCATTCGTATTCACCACATTTGTAAAAATATAATAGAAGAGAATCGGCATTACAAGCGACCAAAACACAAAATAGCGATTCCTTAACACCCTGATAATCTCGAATTTACATTGCATTTGAAATGTTTTCATTTATATGGCCTCCTTCGTGCCGCTTGTCAGCTGTTCGAACGCTTCCTCAAGTTTTCCGCGTTCAATTTGAATATCCCGGGCACCAATTTTTTCTTGAAAAATTAGCTCTAGTACACGGTCGGTATTATTCGACTGGACGTAGACACGATTATTTTTTCGGTAAATATCATCAATTTCACTGTGAAGGTATAGGTTTTCTAGCGATATTTCTGGGTCGACGATAAAGGAAACGGATTGCTTCGAAATTCTTGACTTGATTTGCGCCGGCGTTCCGTCAGCGACAACGGCACCGTCTTTAAACAGTAAGATTCTGTCCGCGGCATCATCCGCTTCTTGCAGATAATGCGTTGAAAAAATAATCGTTTTGCCTTGGTCAGCCAGATGATGAATGGTTTGCCAAAAACGATTTCTTGAGGTAATATCCATACCCACTGTCGGTTCATCAAAAATGATGAGCTCGGGATTTCCCGCTAGAGCAAGAGCAAAACTTAATCGGCGCTTTTGTCCGCCTGAGAGTTTTTCCGCCCGGGTTTTCATATCCTGCTCGGTCAAGCCTGTTAAGTCGATAAGTTCCTTCATAGCGAGGGGCTCAGGATAGTAGCATCTGATTAGCTCAAGGATTTCGCGTACTTTTAAACCTGGCATGACACTGACTTCCTGTAGCATCGTGCCGATTTTTTCCCGGACTTGCTTTTCGTGTGGCAAGTGGTTAAATAATTTGACCTCTCCTGTGGTTGGTTTAAGCAGTCCTAATATCATCGAGATCGTCGTTGTTTTCCCGGCCCCGTTCGGACCAAGAATGGCCACCACTTCTCCTTTCCCAATGGTGAAAGTTACATCATTAACCGCTATTTTATGTTGAAATGACTTTGTCACGTTCGTTAAGCTTAAAATTTCATTCATCTTCCGAACACCTCCTGCTTTCTTGATTTCATTGTAGTATGCAGGAGAGGGAAATTTTAGTAAGCAATGTCATCAAAAACAGATGACAAATGTCATTTTTTTATTAGAATTTAGTAACTTCAAGTAGTGTCAGCCACCAAAAAAACGCACCCTTTCCAATGAAAAAGAGACCTCCATAAATGAAAGTCCCTTCATGATTCTTTATTTGACAAAACTTGAGGCGTATCAGGCACCCATCAACATGCACACCCCACGCGGACAAATGTCCACGAAGGGTGTCAGGTACCAATATAGAAAACCTAGTAAAGTAAATATTTTTCGCGGATGTCCATAAATTTGTTTAGTCCTGGCTGCCATTCTTTTTTCATTTGTTCGATTGATTTTCCTGCTTCGATTCCGGCACGGATGGAGCCGTTGCCGACGAGGTTATCGAAGAAGGAGATTCCGTTGCTGCCCGGTGCCCGGAATTGGAAATCATTCGGATACATGTCATGGATGGTTTTGACAATGTAAAGTCCTGTTTCAAATGGTTTGTATGCATTCCGGTTTGTTACATGGATTTGCACACCATGGCTTAACTTGTTCACAAATTTTGATGTAGAAGGGATAAACGATGCAGCTCTGAATTTAACGCCAGGTAAATGATAAGAATTCAGTTTTGCCGCAAGATCATCACTGTTAATATATGGGGCTCCGATCAATTCAAATGGTCTTGTTGTACCACGTCCTTCAGAAACGTTGGTTCCTTCAATTAAGCAGGCACCACCGTAAACTAATGCCGTATCCAAAGTTGGCATATTCGGTGACGGCATGACGAATTGTAGATCCGCGTCATCGTAATACATGCTCCGGTTCCAGCCTTCCATTTTAACAACCGTTAAATCAGCACCGATGGCGAACTCCTTGTTGAATAGCCTAGCTAATTCTCCGACTGTCATCCCGTGGCGGACAGGAATCGCATATTCACCAACAAACGAGGAATATTTATCCTCTAAGATTGGTCCTTCAACCTTTGCGCCGCTGATTGGATTTGGACGGTCAAGCACGATGAAGGGGATATTGTTTTCTTTAGCCGCTTCCATCGCTAATGCCATCGTGTAAATATACGTGTAAAAACGTGCTCCAACATCCTGAATATCGAATAACAATACATCGATATTGCTAAGCATTTCCTTGGTAGGCTTTTTGGTATTTCCATAAAGGCTGTATACTGGAACTCCTGTTTTCTCATCAATATAGGATTCAACATACTGGCCAGCCTGGGCACTGCCGCGGACACCATGCTCTGGGCCGTATAAAGCAGTCAGCTTTACATTCGAGTTTTTATACAGCAAATCTACGATACTAGTAAGCTCTTGATCGACACCAGTGGGATTGGTAATTAAACCAACACGCTTCCCTTTAATTAAATCCAGACGATCCTTTAATAACACCTCAACACCTAAACGGAACTTCCCAGTGTTCTTTTCTTTCTCTTTATCATTCTTGGCAACTGCCGCCGTTACCGTGGAAAGGACTAGCAATAGCGCGAGAATACCCGTAAGCCATTTCTTTTTCATCGTTCTCCCCCTCGTAGTTTTGATAGTGTTCTTTCCAGAATATATCCAATTAGACAAAACCATTGAAAAAATGGACAAAAGCCCTTGGAAAATAGTCAAAACACTCTAAAAAACGGACGAAACCTTAAATTCGGTCAAAACAAGACTCTACCTAGAAAAATTAATATCCTAAACCATGGTCAAATCCGTATAATACACTGCCATCCTGGCTGTAAATCGTAACCGGAAGCTTGGCCGTTGGCTTATTTACGCCAAAAATCGTGTTAACAGCTGCCTCAAAGCTTACATCCTTCGTTCCATACTGTGTAAGATAAGCATCTACATTAGGGTAAGACATAACATCATATGGATTTCGAATCCCTACGCCAATAACCGATGCTTCCGTTTGCTCTATCACTTGATTGGCCAGCTTCATTAAATTGGCAGAAGGCAATCTTCCGCTCACTGTCGAAGTATTCGTTCCAACAATGATATATTTTGCCGTTTTCGCTATCGCCAAATTTTGTGCTGAAAGTGGAGCCGTGGTATCAATAACGGTTACATTTTGATGGTGCTTTTTCACTTCAGCTGTTAAAACAGAAGCACTCGAACCGACAACCACAATTTTATCGTCAGTTGCCGACTTCAGCGGAAGCACACCGTTATTTTTCACAAGTGTAATCGATTTAGCCGCTGCTTCTTTTTCTACCTGTAAATGTTCCGCTGATCTCGCAACTTTTATAGCATTAGCGATCTTTTCATCAAGGCTCTTTTCCACTTCAGCCTTAACGATGCCGCGATTTAATTTCAGCGTTAAAATCCGCTCAACTGACTGGTCGATTCTTTCCTCTGAAATATCACCGGATTTCACTGCATCGTATAGGCCATTGGCTACTAATTCAAGACCTACCGGCATTAAGAGAATATCCGTTCCTGCTTTCACTGCACGAACAGCGGCATCTACTGGACCAAAATGGTCGACGATGGCCTGCATGTTCATGGCATCCGTCACAATCACTCCCTTAAATCCCATACTCTCGCGCATAAGACCCGTTAACACTTTGTGGGATAGCGTGGCGGGAACAGCAATTTCCGTTCCATCCTTTTTCGAAATGGCCTTTGTATTATCGATTTTCGGGAAAGTAACGTGAGCAGTCATTACGGCATCAATTCCGGCATTCATCGCTTGCTGGAACGGAAATAATTCCACCTTTTTCAAACGGTCGATATCATGTGGCACCTCGGGCAGTCCTAAATGCGAATCGGTTGCGGTGTCACCATGCCCAGGAAAATGCTTTGCTGTTGCAGCAGTTCCAGTTTCGTGAAGCCCTTTGATATAAGCTTTGCCCAATTTGGCAACGAGTTCTGGACTTTCACCAAACGAACGAACCCCGATGACTGGATTATCAGGATTATTGTTAACATCGAGATCAGGTCCAAAGTTCATATTAATGCCAACAGCGTTAAGCTCTTCCCCTATCGCCTTACCCACTTTTTCGGCTACCTCTTCAGACCTTGAGGCTCCAAGCGCCATGTTCCCTGGAAAATCGGTTCCGAATTGCAGGCGGGTAACGATTCCACCTTCCTGGTCAACGGAAATCAACAGGCCATACTTTTCCGCTGCGTCCTGATAAGCGCTAATTAGCTTCGTTGTTTGCTCAGCCGTTACCGTATTTTCACGGAACAATATAACGCCGCCAAGATGATATTGTTTAACAAGTTGGGCAATTTCATCATTCATTTTCGTGACATTGCTACCCTTCCATGTACGGAAATCCGGCATCAGCATTTGCCCGACCTTTTCTTTCATCGACATATGCTTAAGTGCATTACCAATGAGGTCATAGCGTGATCCTTTTTCTTTTTCAATCAAGATTTCTCCTTGATTCCCTTTGTATTGAATCGAGATTCGGTCACTGTACCTGTCATCGCTGACAGAGATAAAGGTTTTTCCATTGTGCCCTGATAAGGTAACTAAACCCTCTTTGACAGAGGCGACATTTTTATTGGAAGACTTCCAGGTTAGATTCTCCGAAGCCAACATAAAGTGGCCGTCTTCATAAACATGTAGGGCATTTAAATTAATCTTGTTGTCTTTCACTTCTCTTGTCACTTGCGGAACGTTAAGGTCAATGACTACATCCTTGATACCCGAAGACGCTGTTGCCTTCGAATGCGGCATCCCTGATAACAATAGGGCAAATGCCAAGCATGAGGTGATAAACATTTTGAAAAATTTACGCATGGTTTCCCCTCCTCTATTTTTTTAAAAATTAGTAATTTCTTAACTGCCATTCATTGCTGCTAAACTTCAGCTCCGAAGAATCAAGTTTCGGATTCAAGATATACCAGCCGCGGCCGTTCGTTGCCGTATCCGTTTTGTAAAGAAAGCGCAATTTTTCTGCGTCTTTCGGAATCGTCACTTCTTTTTTCTCCCAGCCATTACTTGCGCCAGTGAACTCAGCAAGTTTTTTCCAGGCGCCGTCTTTGAAGATCTCCACATTGCCGAAATCCCAGCCATCCTCGGTCATATACCAAGTAGTAAACATCAGTTTCGCGTCCATTTTCAGATGAAGGTCAGCCTCCATCACACGGTTCAGCTTATCTCCATACCCGGCAAACCAAGCCGAATCCTTGCCAGGAATCGAAACTGGAATGGCGTCTGCTACCTGCCGAGCAAACAATCTTCTTGTTTGATTCGTGGACACGGTATTTCTGCTCGGATGAACACGGTTGGTTAGTAAAATCGCAATCGTTTTATTGTTCGGACTGACGACAATCGATGTTCCTGTATAACCAGTATGTCCAAAGGAATAGGTTCCTTCCGATAAGGCATCCATATACCAGCCTTGGCCAAGTTCCCAGCCAAGTCCATGGTCATTACCAGGGAATTTCTCATTCTGATTTTCGAGCAATAGCTTAACCGTTTCTGGCTTCAAGATCCTTTTTCCAGCATACTTTCCATCGTTGATGAAAATATGAGCTAGCTTAGCAAGATCTTCAGCTGTTGAAAAAACACCGGCATGGCCAGCCACCCCATCAAGCGACCAAGCATTCTCATCGTGAACTTCGCCCCAAACCAGGCCGCGATTCGGAGTGGTTTGAAATTCAGTCGCAGCAATGCGATTTTTCAGTCGAGCTGGTGGATTATACATCGTGTCCTTCATCCCTATAGGCCCGGTGATATGCTCTTTCACAAATTCATCCTGACGCTGGCCGGATAATCGTTCCACCAATGCACCTAATGTAATCATGTTTAAATCGCTGTATTCATAGGCCGTGCCAGGAGGATTTTTTAATGACTGTTTAAAAACTAACTGCAGTCTCTCATCGCGTGAACTCCCTTTCGTATAGAGAGGAATCCAGGAGACAAAGCCGGATGTGTGTGTCAGCAACTGGCGGATGGTGACATTTTGCTTGCCGTTTGCAGCAAATTCCGGAATATACTTGGCAACCGGGTCATCCAGTTCAAATAATCCTTTTTCAAAAAGAATCATCACGGCTGTAGCTGTGAAAATTTTACTAATGGATGCCAGATCAAAAATCGTGTCCTCGTGCATCGGAACTGGGTTTTCCATTTCGGTAAACTTGCCGTCGATGTATTGAGCCGAATTACCATAGGCTGTATGTTTCACTATTTTCCCACCCCTAGCGACAAAGGCAACTGCACCGGGCATGATTTTTTCCGAAATCGCTTGGTTAATAATCTGGTCGATTTGCTGAAGCGGCGTTTCTACCATGCCAGCCCCTCTTGCCGAGCTGGGGTGAAGAACGCTTGATACTGGGATGACTGTTGAATTCCAGGTGAAAACTGGGTGAGGTTTCTGTGATGTAGAAGAACTCTTTTTTTCATGTTTTTCAATCGTTGGAACAATGGTTGTGTCACTTGTCGCAAAAGCAGTGGTGGTTCCCAAAAAAACGGTGCAAATTGAAGAAATGAGTAAGGTTTTTCTTTTCATAAGTCCCCCTTTGATAATTAATGAATTAATTGTAGGCGTCCCGTTATGTATAGAAAGATGATAACGCTTACAACTTATTTTAATCATATCTGCAGCAGTGTATAGTTGTCTATACCACATACGTCCTATTAAAGCCCTATTTGCTTATATTATCGGGTATAAAGCAGTGCATCATTAGTACCATTTTTTGAAATTTCTTGAAATTAAATATACAAGACAGGTGAACCCCTAGAATCAGTTAGGCAAATATAGGTTACCTTTCCTTGAAGCCCAGTTGACGGATATGTAATATCCACAGATTTAAAGGCTATATCCACATATATTTAGAAGTTACCAACAACAATTTAATGATATCCACAAGTTTATCAACATATTTTTATTGTTTACCGACATTAATTGACCCGAAATTTTTTTATCCACATTTCGCCTGCGTTTATCCACATTTTTAAAAATAATATCCACAATTTCTATAATGTTATTCACAACTTTTTACCTACCTTGAGGATAACTCCATTGTCCATAACAAAGGGACCTAGAAATATATTCTAAGTCCCATCTTTCCCCACTATTGATTCTCTATTCTGATATGTCAGCTTGCTTTTTATTGGTGGATATTCTTTCTTTTTCAACAATTTCCTTAAGTTCACCTTCATCGCCTTTTGCATTAATAATCTCGAAAATTTGATTCAATCCTTCACTTGTTTCATCCATGTTATTTTTCAAAAAAAAGCCTCCTTTTACTAATAGAATAACCAATTTGAAAGGCTGTATTTACCCTAAACGAGGTGTCAATATGAGTATGTTCACCGATTGACAAAATATCCAAATCGTTTAATCGCTAGAGTTAGTTTTTGCCAAGATAAAATGAAAGCGCATTCAATATTTAAGGGGTTAACATGTACAAACTTGGTCGCCGGGATCATCGGTGCTTTTGCTTGGAGAGAGATTGAAATAGCGGGAAATTTTCCCTATTGATTTCGACATTATTTTTCTTTTCTTCACTTCTATTTTTTGATATGTTTAAAGATAGCGTAGTGTCTTATCATAATAAAAATCCTTGACATTCTAGGCTTCTTCCATTTTTGATCCAGTTACATCCTTGAGCCCAGTTCAACAGCTTTACTACTATGATATGTTGCTTTCACCTTTAGCTTCATTCTTAACTCGTCACAAAGGCAATCTTGCTGCAACAGTTGGTTGTGGCGCTGCTGGAATAAATGATAATAATATTTACCCCTAATAATCATTTTCAACACATGAAAACCTCCTCAATAAGTTGGTTGACATAAATCGAAGGAGTTAGTCGTGTTCGGTAACTGGCAAGCATCGTCGTTAAACATTAGCCCCTTTAGTTTTGCGTCACCATTTTTCAATGGTTTTGCCGTTTCGTACGATTTATGTGTTTATAAAAAATATAAGCAACTTAATAAATAAAAAAAAGAGTCAATAGACCCAGAAAGTGTAAAAATTTGGTCATTGTGGAAAATAAAAAACATGTAACATATTGCGATTTACTAACGTCTTGGGAGTGTGGGCTTTATTTTACTAGTATGTTTTAAAGCTTCTTATAATGCCCATGCTGTAAATGAAGATAATTTTAATAAAAAGGAAGTTTAACATGGCAAAATTTCGATCTATTATTCTTTGTTCTATCGCTCTTATGATTCCTTTAGCAGGTTGCTCAGGAAAAAATAATTTTGTACAAAACGATAAAAAAATGGTCACCCAATCTCCACCCTCTGCTAACAAGCCATCAGCTGACACTAAAAATGTCAAGTATCGTCAGAATGGTACAAGCATCCAAGTTGTATCTAATCCTGAAACAGTCCCTGTTCTAATTAACAAGCTGAATAAGCTGCCTGATGATTACACGCCAAATGATTTGACTTATCCAAATATACCTTTCACCTTTAAAGAGAAAATAGAAAAACGAAAAATGCGGGCAATTGCCGCCGCTGCAATCGAAAAATTATTTGCTGGCGCCAAACAAGACGGTGTAAATTTACTAGGTGTTTCGGCCTACAGATCTCACGCTGTCCAAACGTCTTTGTTTAATTCCTATGTTAAAAGAGATGGCTATGAAGCAGCCAAAACCTATAGTGCTGTTCCTGGCACGAGTGAGCACGAAACAGGCCTTGCCATTGATGTGACCGGTGGAGACGGAAAATGTGCAGCCGAAAAATGCTTCGGCGGAACGGAAGAGGCAGCCTGGCTTGAGGATCATGTAGCCGAATACGGCTTTATCATCCGATATCCAAAAGGAAAAGATGCTATCACCGGCTACACATACGAACCATGGCACATCCGCTACGTTGGAAAATCAATTGCCAAAGAAATCATGAGCCGCGGCATTACCCTCGAGGAATACGTCAATGCTACTCCAGTCAATAATTAATTGGTTGATTGGTGTTCCTTTTGCTTTCTAGTGTGGCATCACTTTTAATGTGGTGCCTTTTTTTATGATGGTACCTAGATGGTGCCTGACACCACAGATGAACAAATGTCCTCGTAGGGCGGACATTAAAATAAAAAAAGGTGCCCCTGCTGCAGCTCTTTTGCAGTAGAGGCACCTTTTGTGTTATTTCCCCTTAATTTCCAACAACTTCAATCGCAGGTCATTTTCCATGGTAGCTAGGTCTTGTTCTGCAAGGCGGCGCTTATGTCTGCCTTCTTCTTGGATGCGCATTGTTTCCTCTAGCGTGCTGATCAAGCTTTCCTGAGTTTTCTTGAGGGTTTCAATATCGACGAGGCCGCGCTCGTTTTCTTTCGCGGTTTCGATTGTATTCGTTTTTAACATTTCTGCATTTTTCAACAGTAGCTCATTGGTTGTTTTAGAAACCTGCTTCTGAGCCTCGACCGCATGACGTTGACGAATGAGTGTCAATGCAATGGCCACTTGATTTTTCCATAATGGAATGGCCGTCATTATCGACGATTGAATCTTTTCCACAAGCGCTTGGTTCGTGTTTTGAATCAATCGGATTTGCGGGGCACTTTGAATCGTGATTTCACGGCTTAATTTCAAGTCATGCAGACGCTTGTCTAAACGGTCGGCAAATTGAATCATATCGTTGACTTCTTGAAATTTCATTTGATCATTTGTCGCTTCAGCCGCTCTTTTCAACTGTGGGATGGTTTTCTCCTGCATTTCTTCAAGCTTAATTTCCCCCGCGGCAATATATACATTCAAAGCATGGAAATATTCTTTATTTGTTTCATAAAGCTGTTCAAGCAATTTGATATCGGATAACAGGACGTTTTTACTGCGGTCCAGCTTCACACTGATCCGGTCAATTTGCGCTCCTGTTTTTTGATATTTGGAAAGTACCTCTTGCAGAGAGCCGGAAATTTTCCCAAACATACGAGCAAACAAGGATGGCTTCCCATCCTTAAGTTCATCTGGATTTACCTCATCAAGCCTCTTCATTAAATCACTAATGATTTCTCCAATTTCGCCAACATCCTTTTTCTGAACATGCTCAAGCATCATGTGTGAGAAGGATAATAGCTTTCCTTGAGCTTGGGTTCCGTATAAAATCATCGACTGATGGTTTGTCGGATCAATTTGCTCAGCAATCTGATACGCCTTTGCCCGGTTCTCCTCCGGAATCACATCAATTAATTTGACCGGTTTAACCTCACTGGTTTGTGCGACAGGGTCTTTGGCCAGTTCAAGTTTATCACCAAACGGATCGGCTAGTATATCATCTAATAAATTTCCAGTTTTATTCAGTTCCAATGGGTTGTTTTCGCTCATTTAATCCACCTATTCTTTTCAGGGAATTTAGAATCCTTTTGCTTATTAATCGTATGCTTTGCTACATCAATTTCAAAATTCAATGTATCGATATCATTAGAAATCACATGATATAAATCCTCTTCCAAAACCTTTGACATTTCATTTAATGTTCTACGCGTTTCAATGAGGGATTGCCCCATTTCAATGTTTTGTTTCGGCTGGGAGGATAAAAAGTTATATTTCTCAGTGAGCTCGACGACTGAATCTAAATGGGAAAAATAAAACTGCTCTGCTTGATAAAAGCGTTTCGGCTCCTTAGCGGTCATCTTGTGGATTTTTTTTGTAATCCGGAGAATATCAAGCCGTTGCTTTACAGATGCAAGATCACGAATCGTAAAAAGGTTTTTATTCAGGCGATTGATTTTCTGTTTTGCTTCGACTAAATTTTTCTTAATATAGCGGTATTCTTTTCTTGATAGCTGATGCTTGTTTATAAATTGACGGTTCATGTATAAGGAAAGGACAACATGGGTAAGGATTCCCCCAAGTATTGCATACCCTGCTGACGGCCAAAATGTCAGCCCAATTGGGAAAATGCATACTAGCCAAGTGATTACTGTTATCGGGACGGCCACAAACGAGCGGACAATAAACGAAAGAAAAGGGTTCATCATTAATCGACTCCTGACTATTTATCCATTATATTCATACGAAAGAAAGCAAATAAAGGTTTCACTTCCGTGAAAAAACTCATCAGAAGAAAGTTATTTCCATTTACTACTTCCACAATACACGAAAAAAATCCTGCCTGCTATAGACTTCAAGCGGAAAGAAATCTAGGGCTAGAGACGTATTTTTTCTTTGATGGTGTCATTGATGGTGTCAGGCACCACTTGTGTACATTTGTCCTTGTGTAGAGGACAGTGTAAAAAAGAAGAGCAAGACCACGATTTATGGTCTTGCTCTTCTTTTTGTTTTTTGATTTTAGTTTATTTGCCTTTCCAAGCTCCATCTTTGCCTAGTTTGTAGCCTTCAACGACGGTATTGGATAGCATTTGACCGGATTTATTTAAGTAGTACCATTTGTTTCCTATTTTTTTCCAGCCAATAGCCATGTCACCGCTTGAGTTTAGGTAATACCATTTGCCATTTTGGAATAGCCAGCCGATTTTCATAGACCCGTCGCCATTTAGATAATACCATTTGTTACTATCTAAAACCCAACCAGTAGCCATCGCGCCAGTTCTGTTCAAGAAATACCACTTGTTATTGACCTTAACCCAGCCAGTGAGCATTTTTCCTGTGTTGTCGAGGTAATACCAACTATAAGAATCTTTAACCCAGCCTGTTACTTTTTCGCTATTTTTGTAGAAATACCAAGCACCAGCTTCCTTCAGCCAGCCGCCTGTAACCGCAAACTTAACCGTTGTCTCATTTCTAGCCGCATCGGTTACTACTAAGGTGTAGGTTCCGTTCGCTTTAACTGCATCTCCGCTATTGAACTTAGATCCATTTAAAGTTGCGGTTCCTTCATTAAAAGTAATCGTGACACCTTTGACAAACTTTTGACCATCTTCTACTCCACTAACAACTGGAGCCGTTTGATCAATCTTGAAGTTAACAGTAGTTTTATTTCCAGCTTTATCCGTCACTATTAGAGTATAGGATCCGTCTGCCCTGACAACATCTCCACTTATAAATGCCTTTCCATTTAGAGTAGCCGTACCTTCATTAAAGGCAATGGTAACATCATAATTGAAGAGAGCATTGTTTTCGACACCGTTTACTACTGGAGCCGTTTGGTCAATCGTGAATTTGATGGTTGTCTTATTACCAGCAGTGCCATTTACTACTAACGTATAGGTTCCATCCATTTTCACAACATCGCCGCTCTTAAACGGAAAGCCATTAATAGTAGCATTTCCGTCGTTAAAAGTAATCTTAACATCATGGTTGTATAGGCCGCCGTCTTCAACGCCTGTAACAACTGGAGCAGTCTTCTTAACTTTCACTTCTACCGAATTAACCGCTTCTGTGTTGCCTGCATTGTCAACACTACGGTATTCTATTTTGAAAGTTCCATCAGTTGCTAATTTAAGGGAGGAGGTATAATCTTTCCACTCGCCTTGGTTCACTCTGTATTGAGTAACCTTTACGCCAGAAGTGGCATCTGTTGCGGTTAAATCAACCGCTGCATCAGACGTGTAGAAGCCATTTTCTCCGGTAGTACCTGTTACTTTTGCCGTAGTTACTGGAGCCGTTTTATCAATTTTCACAGTAAGTGATTGAGTTGCCTCCACGTTTCCAGCATGATCTGTACTGCGGAAGTCAACTTGGGTTGTTCCAGCAGTAGTCAGACTAATTGCTTGGGAGTAAGCAGTCCATTGACCGCCATTCACTTTGTATTCCGTTGATTTAACACCCGTTCCTTCATCTGTTGCTGAAAGCGTAACATTGACGTCAGAAGTATACCAGCCGTTTGTGCCCTCTGTTCCGGTGACTTTTGCCGTTGTTACTGGAGCCGTTTTATCAATTTTTACAGTAAGTGATTGGGTTGTTTCAACGTTTCCGGCATTATCTACACTTCGGTAGTCAACTTTGGTTGTTCCAGGAGTATTTAGACTAATTGCTTGGGAATAAGTAATCCATTCACCGTCATTTACTTTGTATTCCGTTGTTTTAACACCCGTTCCCTCATCTGTTGCTGAAAGCTCAACCGATACATCAGAAGTATACCAGCCGTTTATACCCGCAGTGCCAGTAACTTTTGCCGTCGTTACTGGTGCATTAGCATCAACATCAACAAGGTTAACTACAATTACTTTCTCAGCATGGTTTTGTCCTTCATCATCGACAATAAGCTTAACTTTGTTTTCTCCAAGGGTTAGACCGCTTAAAGAAAGCTTAAATTTACCGTCTTGAACAAGTGTGATTGGCTTTGTGCCTTCTTGCTTCTCACCCTTGCTGTTTGTGAATTCATATTTTGCATGCAACTTCGAATTTACATCATAATCTTCTTCAAAGACTTCTTCGACTAACGACTTCCAATCAATAAAGGAGTCTTCAATAGCTCCTGATAGGTCATAAGTTGAAGTCTTAACATTATAGGTAGCCTCTGTGACAATTTTCGGAGCAGTCTTTTTGACAAAAATTGGACCAATAAAATCCGAAACTACAACATCATCTTCAGTTACATTTAGAGTAGTTAAATCAAGGCTATATACACCATCAGGAGCATTCACCTTTTTACCCGTTGTCCAATCAGTGTAGCTTCCATTAAACGGTACTGTTTTCGCTCCAGTGGTAGTTGAAGTTGAATTCACTAACCATCCTAGATATCCATCACCATATTCACCTGCAGTTTGATTACTTGCATCCCACAGTTCCATATAAGTAATGTATTGACGATCAAAAAACTCATAGCGAGCCGTTGTGCTGTCTAACTTGCCGTCAGCATTCGGCGAAATAACTTTGCTATCAATAGAGAAATTCTTTAACCCCGTTGGTGGAGCAAAGTTTGCAGCAAACGGTAAAATTAACTTCGTTTTTCCATTGGTAATGTGGATATATCCAAACATTTCATTTCCAGCAGTACCTGTACCTTTTGGAACGTTTAATGTGACTTTTAATGAGTTTTCACCAGAGGCTGCTAGATTAAAATTCGGTTTGTCCACTTTCACAGTTGTTCCGGCTAAAGTACCTGTCGCAGCTTTCGTAACTTGTACCGTTACCGCATAGTCACTAGCGTTACCTGTTAGATTTTTTACTAAAATATCCTTTGTAATCGTGGATGGATTATTAGCATCAGTTGGAACATTTCCAAATGTTACCGTACCTTTGATGTTGTCATAGGTTTTTCCAGAAAAACTCGTTTTATCTAATGAATAAGCTAATGCTTCTGTTGTAGCAGCCTGATACGGTTGAACACGTCCTGGCCCCTGTGAAAACACGTCATATTTCGTTACATTGAGTTGCTTTGCCGTATTAGAGATGGCTACCTTAATATCAAATGGCGTCCAATTTGGATGCTCTGATTTTAGTAGGGCTGCAATCCCGGCAACATGCGGAGTCGCCATACTTGTCCCAGTGAAACGGTCATACGATTTGGAGTAGTCTGCATCTGGGAAGTCTTTGCCGTAAGCTGGAACTGAGGACATAATATCCGTTCCTGGTGCGGAAACATCTGGCTTGAGGTCGAAATTCGGGTTGGCCGGTCCACGTGAACTTGAGCTATTGATATCATCGCCAGCAGTTGTCCCTGTTGTAAAATTGCTGAATGTCACAGTGGCTTTTTTCGTTTGTAACGCTGTTCTTAATGTATTACCATCTGTAGTCGACATATCAAAGGTTGGGATAAATGAGAATGAATCACTAAGGAATACATCAGTCGGTCCATTACCGTTTGCTCCACCATTATTGTGGATAATCGCTGCCACTGCTCCAGCCTTCTTCGCATTGGCAATTTTTTCAACAAAGGCGATCGTACCCCGTGAGATAAGTGCGACTTTTCCGTTTACATCCAAACCTGTAAAATCTTTTGCTTCTCCAAGGCCTGGAACGGCAACAACATCATAAGTACCTGTTAAAACATCCTTAGGATCTTGACCAAATTTCCAACCCATTAAATTAAGGTTATAAGAAGTAAGTGCAGAACCTCCAAGCGTTACATTAACTTGTCCTGCCATCGTTTTTCCGGGAACAGTTGAATTTGCGACTGAAATAGCAAACGCTGCTGTTGAAGGGCTGCCAATGGTCCCTCGGTTCGGTCCGTCATTACCAGTTGCCACCACGGCTGTCGTACCGGCAAGTGCGGCATTATTTATAGCGATAGCATCTGATAAAGTTTGGCTATTGCTATCGCTGCTACCTAATGAAAGATTGATAATGTCCATTTTCTCTTGAACAGCTTTATCGATTCCGGCGATAACTCCTGCATTGGATCCACTTCCATATGCACCTAATACACGATAAGCATATAGCTCTACCTTTGGCGCTAATCCTTTAATTCCAAATGGATTATTACCTTGTGCAGCAATTGTTCCGGCAACGTGTGTACCGTGATCCGAATAGAAGGGGTTGCCGTCTGCATCAAATTCAGCCTTTCCTGATGGGCGGTCTAATGGAGAAGTTTCATATGGATCGTTAAAAGCTCGATCACGCGTATAATTGGCACGGCTGGATTGGTCGATAAAATTATATCCACCCTTATACACTCCTACAAATTCTGGATGATTGTAGTCAATACCAGTATCGAGGACAGCTACTTTGACACCATTCCCTTGATAACCTAAATTCCAAACTGCCGGAACATTTAGGAATGGATTACTCGTATTCATCGCTGGCTTAACCGTATCGCCATGAGTTTCTTTTCCTAAAGCATGCCTTTCTGCGTCTGGTTCAACCATCTTTACACCTTCAATGGAAAGAAGGTCTTTCACTTCGCTTGCTTTTACTTTAAGAGACATACCATTGAAAGTGTAGTTGTAAGTATAACCAACCTTGGCTTTAATGCCCTTTGCACTTATGTTATTTTTAAACTTTTGCTGCTGGGTAACCACTTTTTGCTGAATGGTTTTTTCTTCCGTTTTAGTTGTTGTTTTTCCCGCAACTTTATTGATTCCTTTTACTAATGCAACTGGGTATTCTGATAATTCGACGATTACAGCTACCTCTTCATCGCCGCTAAGGTTTTGTAAATCCTTGTGCAGGACTGCTGCCTTGCTTAATCCAGCCTTTTGCTGGGCAATCAAAGTCTTCATTTGCGTTAATGCTGCACTACTCAACTGATTCTTGGTAGATGTATTACCATTAGCTTGAGCTCTCCCGAATCCTGGAAATAACAATGTAAAGATCATAGTTAAAACTAGGAAACTACTATATAATTTTCGTTTTTGTCTAACCTTCAATCTGACAAACCCCTCTCAAATCTTATTTTTTTCTACTCTCTAAAACAGAAATCATCTCTTTAAATCCACCCCCTAATAGCCGATGCAATAGTTACTAGTATCACGCCTAATAATACTAAAATTTAGAATTATTAGGCGATAGTCATATTATACTATAAAACGACATATATTTTACATAATTTTCTAAAAATATATTAATATAGTTTTATTACTTTAGTTGGTGATGATATTTCGTAGGTGATAATAAGAGAAAGAATGGAAAAAGCAGGCTATCAGAAATGACAGCCTGCTTCTTTTCATTTATTTCCTCTTTTACTATTATTGTTCATAAAGTTCTATTGGGAGTCCATCAGGATCAGCGAAGAAAGTGAATTTTTTCTTTGTAAAAGGATCGACACGAATGGCCTCGACCTTTATTTGCTGTCCCTTTAAATAAGAAACTGCCTCTTCAATGTCTTCTATTTCGAGTGCTAGATGCCTTAAACCCACCGCTTCCGGATAGTTCGGCCTTTCTGGTGGATTTGGAAACGAGAATAACTCAATCTGATAATACCCATTCACTTCCAAGTCCAGTTTATAGGAATCTCTGTCCTCCCTGTAAACCTCTTGAACAGGCTTCATCCCAAGAATCTGAACATAAAAATCCTTTGATTTTTGATAATCAGAACAGATTATCGCAATATGATGTATTTTCGTTAACCTCATGAATGATCTCGCCTTTTCTCATCTACCATAGTCCGAAAAACAACTCCCTTGCCCGTCTTCTTAGACAAAGGGGGCAAATAAATATTGGATTATACTCAACTTGCAGCATCAACAACTGAAACCACATCTCATCCTGAAGTGTCCTCTCCACACAGACAAATGTCCACGGATGGTGCCTGACACCATTTCAATGAAACTTTAACACTACTTTAGTTTGCACCAAAGTCGGTTGGTTTCTCCGTGTCATTTTCAAAGTGGTAGAGGATGGCTTCCACGATTCGTTTGGAGGCGAAGCCGTCTCCGTATGGGTTTGAGGCTTTTGCCATTTGGTCATGTGCCTTCTTGTTGGATAAAAGCTCATCCGCCAGACCATAAATGGTCTCTTCATCGGTTCCTGCTAATTTTAATGTACCCGCTTCAATTCCTTCCGGCCGTTCCGTTGTATCACGTAACACAAGCACTGGCACTCCGAGGGAAGGTGCCTCCTCCTGAACACCACCAGAGTCAGTTAAAATCAAATAGGCTCTTGAAGCAAAGTTATGGAAATCAATCACATCTAGCGGCTCGATGAGCTGAATTCGGTCGTTATCTCCCAATATTCGATTGGCAATTTCACGGACCACAGGGTTCATATGGACAGGGTAGACCACCTGAACATCTTCGTGCTTTTCAACCACCCGGCGAATCGCACGAAACATGTTTTCCATTGGTTCTCCCGTATTTTCACGGCGGTGTGCCGTCATTAAAATTAATCGATCATTCCCTAGCTTGTCTAACACAGCGTGAGTGTAATTAGCTTTGACGGTTGTTTTTAACGCGTCAATCGCCGTATTACCTGTGATAAAAATGGCCTCTTCTCGTTTATTTTCAACCAAAAGGTTTTGCTTCGATTGAACTGTTGGCGAAAAATGAAGATCAGCCAAGACGCCCGTCAGCTGGCGGTTCATTTCCTCAGGATATGGCGAATACTTATTATGTGTCCGGAGTCCTGCCTCCACATGTCCAATCGGAATGGAATGATAAAAAGCGGCCAGGCTTGCCACGAAGGTTGTTGAGGTATCACCATGTACCAAGACAATATCTGGTTTTACTTCCGCCAACACCTGGTTAAGCCCTTCTAAGCATCGAGTCGTAACATCAATCAATGATTGTCTTTCTTTCATTATATTTAAGTCGTAATCAGGTGTAATTTCGAAAATATTCAAAACCTGGTCTAGCATTTCGCGGTGCTGTGCTGTGACCGTTACAATTGATTTTATTTTATCAGGATATTTCTCTAATTCTTTGACAAGCGGAGCCATTTTAATTGCTTCTGGCCTGGTCCCAAAAACTGTCATTACCTTCAATTGATTCACTATAAAAACCTCCAAGTCGTCTATCTACTGTTAGTATACAATTCATATCTTTAATTGAAAAATTAACGGTTAGAAAAGCCCTCATTTGTCACAATTCTCATGAAGAATAAAAAAATGATCGACTAAGATAAGCCCATTAACATGATAACAAATAACAAATGAAGGGAAAAGCGATTACCGAAATTTATGTTGCGAGCATAAAGATAGATTTCAATTGACAAAAGGGGAATATCAAGAAGGAAAGGTTTGTCCACAGGGTAACGGTGCTTATGTGGATATCTGGAAGATTGGTAAATATAGGCAAGGTAGTGAAATGAAACTCGAACGCTATCAAGAACTTATGAAAAAAGGATTACTCACAATCAATGAAGTCCGAAAGCGCGAAGGTCTTCCTGGTATACCTGATGGTAATAAGTTGTTTGTTCCTTTAACAAATGATCATATAAAATAATTATAAAATAAAGCCCGTTAGCACAATTGGTTGCACCTAAGGAAACATTTTCAAGGTTTTTGGTTTTATAAAAAAGAATCGAATCTTGCATAAAATTTATGTGATCTCCCCAATATAATCAAGAACCATCTTAATAACGAAGGAGGTAATAGAAAAATGAATAAAGATACTCAGAGTAATATGATAAACTCTCAAGCAGTAAAAGAACAGCTTCATCAACTCGAGGAACAGAACGGTACAAATGATAAAAATAAAAAGGGTAGTACGAATGAGATTCAACCAATTGCTACTGATGAAGGGCTAACACAATAATTTCTAGCACTGAAATAAATGAACCACTTTTGTCGAAATTAAATGCTTTTAGAAATGGAAATAGCCTAGTTGTTTCTTCGGGAGCGTCTAGGCTATTTGTATTTTCTTTACTGAAGCACGTGTTCTTGGTTCTTTTGTTGCATCTCTATTTTTGCATTACTGGACATCTCATTTAGGTACTGTTCTTTTGTATATCGTATTTGCCCAAACTATTTCTTAAGTTTTTTATAAAATAATGTAAGCCGAGCACTAGAATTTTCATGCTGTCCATCTTTATTGAAGCGTCTAAGCGACGCTTCTTTTTTAACTTCGCACTTTTCCTCAACAGCTAATTAACTCGCTGTTTAATGTGGTACACTTTTCCGCGCTTGTCCGTAACAGAATCCACTATCATTTCATAGAATGTACAAGCTTTTAATAAAGGTGGTGATACACTATGGATTTCGAACGCGAACATCGTCATAATCCTTTCGCTTTAATCGTTGTTCTTTTCATCCTATTGATTATTGTTGGGGCATCTTTCATGTTAGGTGGATACTAATTTCCAACAATTAGCGACACTTATTACAACATTTCAATGCACTGTCAGTATGGTAGATGGAATATAATACTCCTCCAACAATGTATCCCATCTACTATTAGCCCTCTGGTATCTCTGTGCCCGAGGGCTTTTTGTTTAACAAAATCACCTTAACTTTTTGCTTCTTACTCTGGACTACCCTGAAAGTTTTGGCTGTACACCTATCCTTACTAAAAATTCTCGTGCTTTTTTGAGGGCCTCTTTTTTTGTTGGTGCTTCCAGTAATTTAAATTGAGCCGATTCATCTTCAATGGTGTAAAATTTGCAATCTACACCTTCTACAGTTGAAAAAAATGCACCGTGAAAACCTTATTATTCACTAAAACGACATTACGGAGTTCGATTAGAGTTTGATTAAATCATTTTGATCTGCTTTTTTTCCAACCTAGCCCCATAATACTTTTTTTCAAATAACACAGTTAAATAAGCCTAGGCCCTGACCAAATGCTCCTTTTTTATATAAATAATATATAAAGGAGAGGATTAACCATGAATATTATTCAACGACTCATTCCTGTGTCTAACAACGACACTCGTCCAGGCCTAAAATTGGTGCCAAAATTCATTACCATTCATGAAACCGATAATACAAGTGCGGGAGCAGATGCGGAGGCACATGCTCGATTACAGCAGCGCGGCAACGATCGGACAGCATCTTGGCATTTGCAAATCGATGACCACGAAATCCTACAGTCGATTCCGTTTGATGAGGTGGCTTGGGCCGCCGGCGATGGTAGAAACGGCCCCGGCAATCGAACGTCGATTCATATCGAAATGTGTGTGAATACAGACGGCGACTATGAGAAGACGGTTTCTAATACAGTCGAAGTCGTCCAATATTTAATGAGCAGATATATCATACCGATTGATCATATTGTTCCTCATAAGCATTGGACGAGTAAGAACTGCCCCCAAAATTTACTACTTCGATGGAGCAGTTTTATTAAAAGCTGTCAGAGTACCAATAATGGATGGGTGAAAAAGGATGCTCAATGGTTCTTTTATAAAAATGGCAGGAAACAAACAGGTTGGGTGAAGGTTAAGAATAAGTGGTATTTTCTTGATGTCAATGGTGTTATGCAAACCGGCTGGGTGAAAGATGAGAGTAAGTGGTATTTTCTTGATAACAATGGAGTTATGAAGACAGGCTGGGTGAAAGATGAGAGTAAGTGGTATTTTCTTGATAACAATGGAGTTATGAAGACAGGCTGGGTGGAAGTTAATAATAAATGGTATAACTTCGGTAAGGATGGAGCCATGGTCACAGGCTGGATTAAATATAAATCCAAGTGGTATTTCTTGAAATCAAACGGTGAAATGGCAATTGGCTGGCTAAAAGATAATGACAAATGGTATTACCTTGATCCCGATGGGTCGATGTTATCCGGTCAACAGACTATTAGTGGTAAAGAATATACCTTTGGCAAAGATGGTGCATTAATCGAAGCAGCAGCACCTCCAGCTGGCGGAAACAAAAGTGGAAGTGTGGATGGAAAAACTCCAGCAAGTGATAATACAGGTGGAGATACAACGCCGGCTGTTGGTGAAAACCTTGGGGGTGATGAAATATCCCCAATCATTCATAACACTATTGATAGCGATCCAATCCCTTTCGCTGGTGAAAACGCCCCATTAAACTCAGACGAAATAACGCATTCAAGCCAAATTAAAAAGCAATAGTTTAGCAGGGCCCTCTTCCTAGAAGAAGGGCTTTTAATTTTCCCACTTTCTTACAAATCCTCCCTTTTCAAAAAAATGAATCATCCAAAACTAGCAAAAAAATCCTCCTGCCCTTCTAATTTAAAACTTGTTCAAGTCGGATCAAACTTCCTATCATAATTACATATCAGAATAATAATGGGATTTTTTTACTACAAGTGGTAAAATGTATAGGAATTTACATTTTTCAAATTGGAGACTAAGTTGAAGCTTACCCTTTAGCTGCTACACTAACAAATGACTCTTAAAACACTTAAATAATGAGGTGGTGTACATACCTTACCCATTCTAGCGGATATCATGACTACTTATATATCATTATAATCATCTAAAACTCTAAATCTCCATGAACCAGAACTACATTGAATACTGCCACTCACCTCGCCTGTCCACGAGCGGTGCCAGTAACCTATATATTAATAAAACATTCTATTTGGTAATTTTTTGGAGGGGTTAATAACATGAGGTCTCAAAAGAAAAAATCTAAAAAATGGTTAAAAGTAACCGGAATAGTCCTTTTAGTACTGTTGATAGCTGGAGGGGCTTACGGTTACACCGTATATCGCTCTTTTAAAAATGCAGTTGTGACGATGCATCAACCACTCAAACGAGAAATGTCTGTTAAACGGGAGAAACCCGTAGCCTTTGAAAAAAAGGATCCTTTTTCCGTTTTAATGCTAGGGGTTGATGAACGAAAAGGGGACAAAGGGCGATCTGACACGATTATTGTCTTAACTGTAAATCCCAACAACAAATCTGTAAAAATGCTTAGTATCCCTCGTGACACCCGCACGGAAATTATCGGAAAGGGCAAAGAGGATAAAATCAATCATGCCTATGCTTTCGGTGGTGTGCCCATGTCGATGGACACCGTCGAAAATTTCCTTGATATTCCAATCGACTATTATATGCAAATTAATATGCAGGGGTTTAAGGATATTGTCGATGCTGTTGGCGGTGTAAAGGTCCAAAACGACCTAGATTTCACAGAGAGCGGCTTCCATTTTGCTAAAGGGGAAATAGAGCTAAATGGGGAACAAGCCCTTAGTTTTTCAAGAATGAGATATAATGACCCACGAGGAGATTTTGGCCGTCAATCAAGGCAGCGTCAGATCATTCAAGCGGTGATTAATGAAGGCATGAGCTTGTCATCCTTAACGAATTTCTCACATATTTTTACTGCACTTGGAAAAAATATTAAAACAAATCTTACGTTTGATCAGATAATGGATATTCAAAAGAATTATCGGGAGACTGGAAAAAACATTCAACAAATGGAGATAAACGAAACCGGCACAAAGATCGATAAAATTTACTACGGCCTGGTCTCACCAGAAGAAAAGCAAAAAATTCAAGCAGAACTAAAGAAACAATTAGAATTGCAATAATGGATGACCAATGGCTGACTCTACCAATCGTTCAAAAAACGATATCATGAGTCAGCCATTTTTCATCCCTACTTTGAATAATTTAACAACTGATCGTCCTGTATCCACCCCATAAAGACAAATGTCCACGAGTGGTGCCTGACACCCTTATCTTTCAGTGGGTGTCAGCCATACTTATAACTCTATTTTTGTTTACTTTACAGTACCAAGGTGTGCTAAAAAGTTTTCTACTTCATGTTTATACGGCATGGCTGGAGCTGTGCCTATTTTTGTAACTGAGAGGGCTGCGACCGCATGGGAGAAGGTCATGGCTTCTCTCACTGACGAACCAGAGCTTAATGCGTGAGCAAATCCGCCGTTAAAGGCATCTCCTGCCCCTGTCGTATCAACAGCTTCAACCTTAAATCCCGGAACCAATTCTCCTTTTTCACCGCCAGTGTAAAGAAATGCTCCCTTACTTCCCAAGGTGATGATTACAGTACCGACACCCATTTCATGAATCTTTTTCGCTGCTGCCAGCGCTGTACCTTCATCGACAACCTCGACACCACTCAATTCAAAAGCTTCTGTTTCATTTGGAGTAATAAAGTCGACACCTCGAAGAATTTCTCTTGGAAACTCCTGATAGGGAGCTGGATTCAAAATAACCGGAACTTGATGCTTCCAAGCAAGCTTCACCGTAGTCACAACTGACTCAATACTAGTTTCTAATTGAAGCAAAACGATGTCCGCATCTTTTACCTTCTCTTCCGCTTCTAACACTTCTGCTTCCGTAATCGTCCCGCACGCCCCAAGTGCAACGACAATGCTATTTTCACTCTTATCATCAACAGCAATCAACGCAGCCCCTGTAGCCTGACTAGGATCCACCTTTATAAATTCCGTATTCACATTCTCAGCTTGGAAATGACTCAATGCTTCTCTTCCAAAAACATCCTCACCCAATTTCGTTACAAACGTGACCTCTGAACCGCAGCGTGCCGCAGCTGTTGCCTGGTTTCCCCCTTTCCCCCCAGGTCCCATCTTAAACGGACCGCCAAGAACGGTTTCTCCCGGTTTCGGAAGATGTGGTGTCCGGCTCATTAAATCAACAACATAACTTCCAACTACAACAACCTTTGACATAATTCTCCTCCTATTTGATAAAATAGGAAAAACGCAAAAGGATTGCGTTTTTACCAATCTAATGTATTCAAACCAGCTAATTCCACACAACGATTACTTTGTCTTAACCTCATTTACATTCTTAGAAGTTACAAGTGTAGAATCAAGAATGACTTCTTTTTCAACACTTTCTTTCTTAGAGATTTTCAAAGCTGTCTTTACTGCCTCTTTTCCAAGGAAAACAGGTGGTTCAGCGATAGTTGCTTCTAATTTTCCACCCTTAATCGCTTCAATCGCAGGATCTACGGCATCACAGCCAATTAATGTAATTTCATCAAGCCGTCCTGCTGCTTCAATCGCAGCTAATGCACCAAGTGCCATTTCATCATTTGCTGCGTATACACCATCAATCTTAGGGTTCGCTTGAAGGATGTCCTCCATAACCTTCATTGCCTGACCGCGGTCAAAGTTAGCAGCCTGTCTTGCCACCACTTTAAATCCAGGAGTAGCGTCCACTACTTCATTAAACCCTTTGCTTCTGTACTGCCCTACGTTTGTACCTAAAATCCCTTGAATTTCAACAATATTCCCTTTTCCACCAAGTGCATCTTTTAAAAAGTTTCCGGCAATTCCACCAGACTTAAGTGCATCGAATCCAATATGTGTAATAACTTCTCCACCATTTGATTGACGGTCAATTGTAAATACAGGAATTTTTGCATCGTTAGCCTTTTTGACTCCCTCAGCAATGGCATCGCTATCAGCTGGGTCAATAATTAACACATCAATATTTTGCTGTAAAAGATTCTCTACGTCCGCTAGTTGTTTACCAGGGTCATTTTGTGCATCCGTAACAACAAGATCAATTTTATCTTCCTTCGCCTGTGCCTCTGCCCCTTCTTTAACTGCAACGAAGAACGGGTTATTAAGGGTATTCATTGACAAACCGACTTTTAACTTACCATCCTTAGATTTCGAACCGGATGTTTTTGAACTCGATCCTTCATCCATACTACACCCCACAAGACCAATGATAATTGCAAGCATTGCTAACAGAGAAATAACCTTTTTCATCTTCTTACCCCCAACAGTTTATTTTTTTATTTTTGAAAACTTACTATCTACTAATACAGCAACTAAAATGACAAGACCTTTAGCAATACTTTGATAGAAAGGAGAAACGTTCATCAAATTAAGAATATTATCAAGAACACCCATAATTAGTGCCCCAATTAACGTTCCTGTTACTCCTCCCTTTCCTCCAGCTAAACTCGTCCCACCAATAATAACGGCTGCGATAGCATCCAATTCAATACCTGTCCCCGCAGTTGGCTGTGCTGACATCAATCTTGAAGTGTAAATAATCGAGGATAATGCTGAAAGAAGCCCTGCAATCCCAAATACAGCTATTTTAATAGCCTTAACATTAATACCAGCAAGAATAGCTGTTTCCTCATTTCCACCGATGGCAAAAATATAACGTCCAAAGCTAGTGTATTTTAACATCCAATACATAAATCCAAAGATGATAAACATGATGATGATTGGAATCGGTATCCCAAATAACCGGCCGCTGCCAATGAAACGATATGCTTCATTACTTACAACAAGAGGATAACCTTTTGTATAAACAAGCGTCATCCCACGGGCGATAACCATGATTGCCAAGGTAGCAATAAAAGATGGCACCCCAAATCTCGCTGTTATAAAGCCATTAAAAAGTCCAAACAGTAAGCCTACGCCAAGGGCTGCTAATAAAGCTAGTGCCAGCGGCCATCCAGCAGTTAAAGCCCCTGCTAAAATAGCACCGGAAAATGCCATAACGGCTCCGACTGAAAGATCAATTCCCGCAATTAAAATAACCAGTGTCATTCCGCTCGCGATGATGGCAATAATCGATACTTGGCGAAGCACGTTCATCACGTTACTCATTGTAAAGAAAACATCTGATAAAGCCCCTGCAATCACACACAATACAATAAAAATCAATAATACACGGTACTTTTCAACCAACGTCAACCAGTTAAAAGATCCCTTTTGCCTTTCTTGCTTAACAGGTGTCGTACTATGCATTCATTACACCCCCTGATGCGTAATAAAAGATTTTCTCCTGAGTAGCTTCATTCTGGTTGAACTCCGCGGTAATTCTTCCATCATTCATAACTAAGATGCGGTCGCACATGCCCAGCAATTCTGGCATTTCTGAAGACATCATGATAATCGAAATCCCGTCCTCTGTAAGCCTTTTCATTATCTGATAGATTTCAGCCTTTGCACCAACATCAATACCCCTAGTTGGTTCATTTAAAATTAATACCTTGGGATTCATCTGCAGCCATTTTCCAAGAACAACCTTCTGCTGATTTCCTCCGCTTAGCGTTCTAACTTCTACACTTGGGTCATGAACCTTTATTTTCAAATCCTTAACCCAACGGTTCACAATCTCATCCTTCTTTTTTCTCTTCAAAATTCCAAAACGGGAAATTTTTCGATAAGTCGGCAAAAGCAGGTTTTCATATACCGATAGTCCAAGGACCAAACCTTCCTGCTTGCGGTCATCAGTAACGAGTGCAATTCCCGCATCAATTGCACCCCTTGGGCTTTTAACAACCTTTGAATCTACTTTTATGGTCCCACTCATATTTTGGTATAAGCCAAAGATGGCCTTGGAAAGCTCAGTTCTTCCCGAACCCATAAGACCGGCGATGCCAACAATCTCACCCTTTTTTATCGTAAAATTAATGTTTTGTAGCATGTCCGGAATCGAAACATCTTTAACCTCGAGGATTACATCATTAGATGGGGCCCCCTTCTCCGGGAACAAATCTGTCAGCTCGCGTCCAACCATCATCGTTACCATATCCTCTTTCGTAACATTTTTCACCAAAGCACTTCCGATATATTTTCCATCCCTTAAAACTGCGATAGAGTCAGCCACCTTCTGAACCTCTTCTAAGCGATGGGTAATAAAAATGATTCCCATTCCTTGGTGCCTCAACTCTTTCATAATCGAAAGTAGCTTGTTCGTTTCCTCATCATTTAAAGCAGCCGTTGGTTCATCCATAATGATAATCTTCGAGTTGAACGAAAGGGCCTTCGCTATTTCAACCAACTGTTGTTCCGCAACGGATAAGTCTGTAATAAGTGTGTCGGGTGAAATCCGGGTTAACCCTACCCGCTCGAGCCACTTACGCGTTTCCTGCTTCACTTGTTTGCGGTCGATGATACCCTTTGTTTTGCGGGGCTCCCGACCGATAAAAACATTCTCAGCAACACTCATATGTGGAATCAAGTTAAATTCTTGATAAATAATACTAATGCCTAAGTTTTGCGAATGCTTTGGTCCCTCAATAGTGACTGGCTCGCCATTTATGTATATCTGCCCATTGCTTGGCTGGTGAACGCCTGCAAGCACTTTCATTAATGTTGACTTGCCAGCACCATTTTCACCAAGCAAAGCAAGAATCTCGGACTGATTTACATGAATGGATACAAGATCGAGAGCTTTTACCCCAGGGAATTCTTTTGAGATTTCCCTCATTTCAAGTAACGTTGTCCTCATTCATCCCTTCCTCCTTTGAACGAATTTCATATTTTAATAAACAACTCCTGCTACTAAAATCACATTTGCATATCCTGTAAACTCACCCGTTCTAATTAACCCTCTTGCTTGTTTCGTTTGTTGCTTAAATTCGATATGTGGGACATAGTTAATCGGAATGTTTTGGAATCTGCTAACAATTTGCTGATGCATTTCAGGGCTAACTGTTTTGACTTCCTCTGCTAAAATAATCTTCTCAACCTCAAGCTCAGTTAGAACTGTATCAAGTGTCTCTAAAAAACCTGGTATTCCCTCTTTCAGAGCTAAGTCAATCCGATGTGTCACATTTTCAGGGATTGGTAAGCCTGCGTCAGTGATTACAATGGTATCAGTATGACCAGTTTCGGAGATTAATTGATTAATTCTAGGGTTTAAAATTCCGCCTTTTTTCATATCTATCTTCCTCTCATTTCAAAATGTAAACGTTTAGATTTTGATTTTATTTAATTGACATGATTCGCGAATTTTTAATTCTGGTGATAAAAGGTATTGTCTTTTTGGCAGATTTCCTTTCACATTCATTCGTTCATAGAGTAATTGGACAGCAATTTCACCTAGTGTATTCATCGGCCTTGATACGACAGACAATTTCGGTTTGATAAATGTAGCAATTTCCACATCATCAAAGCCAATAAAGGAAACCTCTTCCCCCAATTTCCAATCCAAATCGATTATTGCCTTCACACAGCCAATCGTCATTAGGTTGTTGGATGAAAAAATGGCTGTAGGTTTATTTTCTAAATCAAACAGCTCATGTGCAGCATGGTAGCCGCTTCCTTCCATGAAATCTCCTTGAATAACCATGCTTTCATCAAAGGGGATATTATATTCCTCAAGTGCTTTCTTATAGCCTAAAAACCGTTCATGTCCAGGTGTTGTATTTTGCGGTCCACAAATAATCGCAATCTTTTTATGTCCTTGTAAAATTAAATGCTGTACAGCCTGATACGATCCGTTCACATTATCAACCAATACTGTATCCACTTCAAAATTCTTAATTGCCCTATCAACAGCGACAATTGGTATCCCCTGGTCATGAAGCAATTTAATATGGTCACCTGCTTCATTTGCGGTTGTAATAATAACCCCGTCTACTCCACGCTCAATAAAAATTTTAACAATCTCTTCTTCTACTATTGGTGATTCATTGGTACTGCTTAAAATCGTATAATATCCTTTTTCCCTTGCTTTTTGTTCAATTCCAGAGACAACAAGTGGAAAAAACGGATTTTTAATATCTGGAACAATAATACCAATTGTATGAGTTTCCTTTCTTTTCATACTTCTAGCAACAGCGCTGCGGATATAACCAAGTTCATTGATAGCGTTTACAATTCTTTCTTCAGTTACTTTTCGAACCCCGCCTTGATTATTGATTACTCTTGATACTGTGGCGATTGATACATTTGCAAGCTTCGCTACATCCTCAATTGTCGGTTTGTATTCCATGTAAAAAACTCCTAAATTCAGCTATTAGTATGTAAACGTTTAGATTTCCTTTACCTAAGTTCTTTTTTTTAAAGAAAAAAACGGTTTGTGCCTCTGATTTAAAAATGTAAACGTTTAGATTTTATATTTCGATTCTATCACCACTCGTAAATGGGCGCAATATTTTTTTAAATATTTTAAAAATTACGCGCATTAATTTTTATGACAACATGAAAAGCCACTCTTCGGGATCAGTTTTATATAGAAGTAGAATTTCTCCATGGTGCCTGACACCAAAAATAATCTTTAAAGTATTGTAAAGGTTTAAATGTTTCTTTCTATAGATCGCTGGTGAATGAGTATTGGAAAATCCGGGTATCTCGATGGTGAACGAGACATGAAGTAATCTTATCTTTTTTTTCGTTTCTCACATTCCATTAAAATATCCATTGAAATCATATTCATTTCACCTCAAAATGGAATTAAGTTTGCAAAGTAAATTTATGACTATATGGCAAAATCTTAACAAACATTCTAAGAGGAACGCGGTGAATCAAGTGATGTGGTTGTATGTTGTTCTTTCCTATTTAATTGGCAATATCATGTTTGGGTATCTGGTTACAAAAGCCCTGTATCACAAGGATATTCGCCTTCATGGAAGCGGGAATGTCGGGGCTCGCAATGCCGGTCGACTTCATGGAAAGAAAGCGTTCGTTATCATTTTTCTTGGCGATGCATTAAAAGGTGTGAGCGTTATTCTCATCGCCCGCTATCTTCACTTTCCTGAGTATATACAAATGTTTGGACTAGGGATGGCTATTCTAGGCCATATAAAACCAGTTGCATTGAAGTTCAAGGGTGGGAAAGGAATCTCCACTTTTATTGGCGGGATGATTTGCTTCGATCCACTGCTAATCCCCATAATCCTGGTGGGATTTTTCGCCCTTTATCCATTTACCAAAAGCTTTACCTTTGCAGGGTTAGGAGCGTTCCTTGCCATTCCAATATTTCTATTTTTCAAGTCATATAATTGGATAACCTGTGTAATGGCACTCGCCATAATCGTAGTCATTTTTCTAACACATTCTGAAAATATCAAGGAAAGGCTGAAGGATCGTGGACAATAATCATGGGTATTTTTTTAAAATTGCAACAAGCTGTAACGAATTTGAACGAATTCACCAATTAAACTATCAAACTTTTTCAGAAGAAATTCCTCAGCATGAAAAAAATGAGCTAAAAAAATTGGTGGATCCTTTCCACCATGAAAATACATACATCATTTGCATTAAAGATGACGAGCTTATCGGTATGGTCGCTGTTCGCGATAATCGTCCGTTTTCGCTTGACCGGAAAATTGGTGCTATCGAAGAAGCACTCCCTATTATAGTAAATCGCCCTTGCGAGGTTCGGCTTCTGGCAGTCAAAAAAGAATTTCGAAATGGTCGGGTCTTTGTTGGGCTTGCGCAATTTTTAGCTCAATATTGTTTGGAAAAGGGGTATGATGTCGCTGTTATCTCCGGAACGGTCCGTCAATTAAAGCTATATAATCAAATGGGCTTCCAGCCATTTGCCCAGCTGACCGGTATAGAAGAAGCCCTTTTTCAACCCATGTATTTAACGAAAGAAACATTTGAAGCATCGCTTGCAGGTAGAATTCTTCATCCATCCATACCGTTTTTACCAGGGCCCGTTCAAATCTCTGACGGAGTTCGCGCTGCACTAATGGGCCTCCCCTACTCCCACCGAACTAAAGGTTTCCGCGAAAAACTAAACAGGATCAGGGGTCTGCTATGCGACTTAACGAACTCCCAGTATGTCCAGGTTTTACTAGGCTCAGGCACACTCGCAAATGAAGTCGTGGCTGCCCAGCTTTCATTAATGAAAGGCAGAGGACTCATATTGGCTAATGGTGAGTTTGGCACCCGCATAGTAGAACAAGCGCAGCGGCAGGGACTTAGCTTCGATGTATTGGAAAAAGAATGGGGGCAAACTTTCTCAAAGGAAGAAATTGTTGAAAAATTATCAACCAAGTCGACATGGATTTGGGCTGTGCATAGTGAGACATCCACCGGCATGCTAAATGATCTGACGCTCCTCAAGAGGATTGCGGGAGAGCACGGCCTTAAGCTTTGTCTTGATTGTATCAGTTCCATTGGCGCGGTGGAATTGGATTTATCGGGGGTATTTTTAGCAACCGGCGTTAGCGGGAAAGCCTTGCGTGCGTTCACTGGGTTGTCCTTCGTCTTTCATCATCACCAGGTTGCTCCGTCGCCTGCCCTTCCAAAATACATTGATTTGGGGGTCTATATGGTCAAGGACAGTATCCCGTTTTCTCATTCGTCCAACTTTATTGAAGCGCTGCTAGTGGCAGTAGAAAACATGACGAGCGAAACATATAGAAAGATTAGTGAAACGCATCAATGGTTGAGAAATAACCTTAAACATTCTGGCTATCATTTGATAACAAGCAATGAAAATATTTCTCCTATGATTCTAACCATTGAACTGCCCAAAGCTGTCTCATCTTATGAAATCGGGAGAGTTCTTCATTACAATGGTTACCTGTTACACTTTGAAAGCGAGTACCTCCAGCAGCGAAACTGGATGCAAATTGCTTGCATTGGCGATTATTCCACCGCGACTTTAGAAAAAATGACTAACCTTCTTTATCAGGTTGTCACATACGAACTACAGCAGCTTCAGGCTTCAACGTCAAAGCTCCTGAATGAAGGGGCCCAATTAGAGCGGAAAGTCACATTAATAAAATGACAATTCAATCAGTGGCAAATCTTTTCCACCCCCACTGATTGTCCATCCCACGAGGACAGTGTCCACAAAGGGTGCCAAATTGACATCCTGAAATATGTATAAAAACTCCATGGTGTTAATATTTATTATATATGGAAATATTCACTTATTTTGTGTATAGGGGGTAAGTCTCTGAAGATTGTTAGAGTCATTCAATGGGTGATTGGTGCTCTCCTTCTCGTTTATGGCATTTATCTAATATTTGGATTACAGGAGTTCTTCGGTACCTTAGCCATTATTGCGGCCTTTTTTATTCTTCCTACTCTTGAAAAAAAAGGAAAAAATGCTGCTAGCCAAGATGAGCATCATCATGATTATAATAGTGACACGGCTAGCGAGGCAGAAAATTCTTCCTGGAGCAGGGACTCTGACGGGGGCAGTGTCTCAGGTGGAGAAGGCGATGACTAGTCTCACTATTTTGTCCATCCACGTACTGAACTTCTTCATTAAATCCACGTTCATCTTATGAATGTCCCTGATTATTTTAGGAACATTCATTCATACTCTCAATAACGCAGAAAAAGATGGGTTTGCCCATCTTTTTCTACGTTTTTTTCGCTTTTGAAAAAAAATACAGGAACCATACCGCATGATTTTGCTCATCGGCAGCCGCCCTTCGAAAAGTTTCTTTTATATATGCGTCGGTTGCGGAATCAGCAATTTCTAGATAAAAGTCAACTGTTTTTTGCTCATCCTTAAGTGCAAATTCCAATCCATCCAAATAAACATCAGGACATCGCTCAGTGATTTTGGGTTGTGGCTGTCTGCCAGTCAGACTAGTATAAATCTGTCCAAATTGTTGAAAATGCTTGATTTCATCTTGGTGAATCTCAAGAATTCGTTTTCGCTCATTTTCTCTTCTGGCTAGTTTTGCTATTTTAGCATAACAATTTATCGCACTATACTCTCCGTTAATTGCTTTTTCAATATCATTTATCAACTTATTCGGTTGCCTATTTAAAGCATCATAGTAATTTGAATACGGATACATAACTAGGCTCTCATCTCCCTATTTTATACTTATGAATATCCTACGTTTCACGTGCAAAAAAGGTGCCTGCCCAATAATTATTTAAGAAAAATACAAGTTTTAACTCGATTTCAGTGATGTTTTTCCTAATCAAACGTTTCATTAAATCTGCCATTTGACCCTTTAAATAAAGGTATTCTTTCGTTACACTGGGGAGGAAGTGTGTCGACTAATCTTCTTCGTAAACGACAAAATACTCATTATATCCTAACAAAGTACATTCCTCGACCATTTTTTCCGTATTTCTGTCTTAACCAATTGATTGATTAAATCCCCTAAATACTCATTAATAAAGGTTTCTACTCCAAAGACAGAAAAAAGATTGTCGATTTTCCCTTCACATAATGGAAAATACAGGTTACTATTAAATTAACAAATTAAGGATGTACCTGAAAGTATTGGGTAATGTTGATAAAAAGGAGTGTGAAGAAATTATTGGAAGCCCCGCAACCTTCTTATTGGGTTGTACCGACTCTTTAGAGTTAAATATATAGGCATGAAAGGAATTTAGCTTTGAAAAAGAAAATTTTACTATTATCGATTTTTACTATTTTACTATTAGGCATAGGACTTGGTGCTACGCATTCCAATGCTGCCACAACAGGATGGAAACTCGAAAAAGGCAAGTGGTATTATTACCAAAATAATACGACGGCAAAAGGCTGGCTCTACATAAAGAATAAGTGGTATTACATGGATGCCAAGGGGGCCATGCAGACCGGGTGGCTCAATCAAAAAGGTAAATGGTACTATCTGCTAGCAGATGGCTCGATGAGAACAGGATGGCTTAGTACCAACAACAAATGGTATTACCTCCAGGCTGATGGTTCAATGAAAACAGGATGGCTTAACAACAACAAATGGTATTACCTCCAGGCTGATGGTTCGATGAAAACAGGTTGGATTATGCTTAATTCAAACTGGTACTTTCTAAAAGCTAGCGGAGAGATGAGTATTGGTCTCTTAACAGTTGCTTCGAAAAATTACTATTTTAATAGTTCAGGTGTCATGCAAGTAGAGCAATGGATGGAATTAAACGGTAATAAATATTATTTTAAAAGCGATGGATCAGCTGCAACAGGCAGTTCTGATATTATCGAAAAAAAATATTTATTTAACACAGATGGCATCTTAGTCTACGGCTGGGGGAAAATCGGTGGAAATTGGTATTTTTCTGATAATGAAGGCCTTGTTCAAACTGGTTGGCTGACTGACAAGGAGAAAAAATACCTTTTAGATCAAAACGGAGTCATGCTAACGGGTTGGTATAATGAACAAGGTAATAGATACTTTTTCGATAGCGGTGGAGCTCTAACCACAGGAATGGCCACGATAGAGGGCAAAGCATACTTTTTCAATAATGAAGGGGGCCTCTATACCGGTGGCTGGTTTACAATCGACACTAATAAATATTTTGCAAATGATACAGGTGTACTCCAAAAGGGCTGGCTGCTAGACGGAGGTCAGTGGTATTACTTTAATCCTTCAGGGGTGATGACAACAGGTTGGTTCCAGGATAAGGGAAATTGGTACTATTCCGATACAAATGGGGTCATGCAGACAGGCTTGATTACCGTGGATGGCAAGGAATACTTTTTTGCGGATAGTGGTGTCTGGATTCCTACTACATCTAAGGGGTTAGCCGGAAAAACGATTGTATTAGATCCCGGACATGGCGGCTATGACAGCGGTGCAGGGGCAGCGGGCGTTCTCGAAAAAACCATCAACTTGCAGGTAAGCCTTAAATTTGCCGAACTTCTCAAAACCAATGGTGCCACTGCTTATTTAACCAGGAGCAAGGATGAATTCATCTCCCTGGATGGCAGGGTGGAATTCTCAAATTCGATAAAACCAGACGCGTTTATCAGTATTCATGTAAATTCGGCTGATAGTACAAGCGCGCAAGGAATTGAAACCTATCATAATTCTAAGGATGGGGTCATGCCGGCAGAAAGCAAAAAGCTCGCAGCGTACCTCCAAGATGAAATCATTAAATCCACAGGTGCTGTTTCCAGGGGCGTGAAAGATGAAAGCTTCCGGGTAATCAGAGGCAATCAAGCACCAGCCGTCTTGGTGGAAATTGGTTTTATCTCAAACGATAAAGAAAGAGCAAACCTGGTGAGCGACAGCTATCAAAATAAAATCTGCACTGGATTGCTTAATGGATTGGTAAAGTTTTTCGATCAATAAGTTTGTTTTGATGAAAAGAATCAAACCTAATTAAGAGGGAGACTTTTCAAAAAACTATCTAACTTATAAATAAATAAACGCACGCACCAAGCGGGTCAATGCCCACATGGTGCGTGCGTTTTTACTATTGAAATCCCCAAATATCTAATACATCCACGCCAAAACGTCCATCACACAAAGACATTTGTCCACGAGTGGTGCCTGACACCCTAGCTTTGACATCCAATCTTTTGAAATCCTAGATTATTCCACATTCAATTTAGAATCTTTTTTCGCTAGTTTTAGATAAATCATATAGAGAATCCCAATGGCCATCCAGACGAAGCCGAGTTTCTTTGAAGTTGGGTCGAGGTTGAACCACACGTACCCGATGATCAAGAACCCGATTAACGGGAATACCAAGTGATTTAGGTAATCTTTACTCTTCTGCTTCCTGACAAAGTAGTTAATGACAGATAAATGCAGGAACAAGAAGGCAGTCAACGCTCCGAAGTTAACAAGTGAAGCAAGGCTATCAATCTGCGAAGCAAATCCAAGCGTTACGACAAGCGAAATCACGGCGACTAGTAAGGTACTTATATATGGTGTTTTGTACTTGGCATGAACCTTTGAGAGTATTTTCGGCAGCTTTCGGTCGCGTGCCATACTGTATAAAATCCGCGAGATAGCCGCCTGAGCAACAAGCGCATCCGCAATCCCCCACGCAAGGGCCGTTGCCAAAATAGTTGTCCACTTTAACCATGACCCACCGGCAATTTCAGCAATTTGATAAAAGGCAACGTCTGCATTTTCAAAAGAGGTATAATCGGGCCAAATTAACGCTGCCACCCATGTCTGGATGATGAACAAGACACCAACCACTAACAGGGAGAAAATAATAGCACGGCCTACCACTTTCTTGCCTCCCTTTGTTTCTTCAGCCAGCGTTGAAATAGCATCAAATCCAAGGAAGCTTAATACCGCAATGGAAACCGCTCCCATAACCATGCTCATGCTAAAGTTTTGTTTATCAAAAATCGGCTTAAAATTGAATTCGGCGCCATTGACTCCTTTGGAAATCGCAATAATGGCCGCGCCAACAAAAACAACCAGAACAATCAATTCAAGGATAACAATGATTTTATTCGCCTTTGCGGTAATTTCAATCCCAAACACGTTAATAACCGTATTGATGCCGATGAAAATAACCAGCCATATCCAGATTGGGATTTCTGGTGCAATGTCACTTAAAGCCGCAGCACTAACTAAATACAATAAGGCCGGTACTAAAATATAATCGAGTAAAATAACCCATCCAGCAAAAAAGCCGACATGTTCATTGATTCCACGCTGGGCATAGGAATAGACAGACCCCGCAATTGGAAACGCCTCGGACATCCTTGCATAGCTTAATGCAGAAAACACCATTCCGACCATCCCAATTAAATAAGCAAGGGCGACCATTCCGTTCGACCCTTGGGCAACATATCCATAAATACCGAAAGGCGCAATCGGGACCATAAAGACAAGCCCGTAAATAAGTAAATCCCAGAATGTTAACGACCTCTTTAATTCCTGTTTATAACCAAATTGTTCAACGTTCGCCTGACTACCCGATGATTTCGGCGATTGATTGGTATTCGTTGGTACTCCTGGTTCCATCCCTCTTCTTCCTCCCTAATCGAACAGCTTAACATCGTAAGCTTCTAAAATGGATTTTGGCACGAAAAATCTTGCCGTTAACAGCGGATCAACAATTTGTGAAACCTGAACCTGTCCAGCCGCACTGAACAGCATTGTCAACTCTGGCAATGTCAAATCGGTATGCGGAAGCAACGTATCAACAAAAATCTCAACTGCCGCTTTTGCTGCTTCATCAAGCGTAGCCTTCGAAACGATCACCGCCACACCTTCTTTATTTTCAAGAAACGGAAACGGAATCGACTTCCCTTTAATTACTTCTAACGTGACGCTCACTTTACCGGGAATCTCGACGCCAGATACCCCAATTTCCCCGTCTCCCATGGCCGCATGCATATCTCCAAGACCAAACAGCGCGCCTTCTTGGAATACCGGAAAATAGAGTGTCGCCCCACTCGTGATTAACGTGGTATCCATATTTCCACCATGAGCACCCGGTGTCCCACAGGAAACTGGATCCCCTTCTGGTGCAACCCCGATTACGCCAATCATCGGGTTTAATGGCAGTTGAATGCGCTCATTAAACACGGCTTTTCCATCGACGATCGGAACCATTTTGACTTCGAACTCATCAATCCTGTGCCCCATTACGCCGAGTCCTGGTCCGGTAGCAAGGACTCCCATATCCCCAAGCTCAATCTTGTCAATTTTTACTTTTAAAATATCCCCAGGCTTTGCACCTTCTACAAAAATGGATCCTGTTGCTGGGTTAATTTGATTCCAATCGATGGCGTTAAATCCTGTCTCAGCCGATTGAATTTGATTTTGAAAGCAATCAAACGTTTCAACAACAACCTGTGAACCAGACGGCACGCGTAATCCTACTTTATTTTTTTTACTAAACGCATAAAAATACTGTTCTTTTGCTAGTGTTTGAACCATAAGCCCGCCTCCCTTTTTCTTCATTATAAAAAAAGGAAAGCAGCTTGTTTTACAGTATCTTGATGAGATTTTGCATTATTTTTAAATTGTTCTGATTTTTCTAATAAATAGGTAAAATAAGACAATAGTTGAAAGACCTAGATTCCCGCTCATTCCAGCAAGGACTCCTATTGTAAGAGAAACCCATAGCCCTAACACCGTTGACGCAATGATTACGATAGAAAGTTCCCATCCCCACCGTACAGGATAGCCGAGCAAAAGCCATAATGGCAGGCACAATGAAATAAATAAATGGATATAAAAAATAAACACAGCTTCAATATCCAGCACAAGCGTCACTAAACAAGCCAGAACACATAAAACCAGGCTTGCAGCATAACCCTTTTGAATTGCCTTGTCCCCCTTAAATATTGTCAGGAGTAAACTAATCAGATTATGGAGAGAAACGCCAAGACTTAAAGCAAAACAGGACAGCGCACTGACAACGAGGACATACAAAAGCGGACTTGAAAAAGCGTGCTTCATAAGAGGGAACAGCCCTACTAAATCCCTTTCTCTACCATGTGACATCAAGAAAACTGTAATCACAGACAAGGCAACTGGCATACTGCTCCAGCAAATAGCCGTCAGGCTAATCGTTGTTTTTAGCCTCGTCCGCTTGACTCTTAATAAGTCGCCAGTCATCACATAATAAACGAGCAAATGACCAGCCGTAAAAACCATGAATAGAAGGGCGGCAGCCACTAGATTCCCCGTATCCCAATCAGCTGCCGGAAGTTTAATGAATCCTTCGTGAATCGAGGAAACTCCGTGAAAAAGAATGGTCACGATTGGCAAAATCGTAATCCCAGTAAAAAAACCAAACAGCAGCCAGCGCCCTATTTTCTGAACACCACCTGCCCCACCCATTCCCGAAAACACAAATACAAAAAAGAACAACAACGACAATGTCCATGCTGGTTGAATACCAAAAACGGCTTTCATAAACGATTGGGCGAGGACCCCGGTTATGATTAAGCCTTCACTTCCCGCAACGAATAAAATCAAATAAATGGGGACGCTTCCCGTGCCAGGAATTCTTGCATTTAAAAAAGCTCCTAGGTTTTCATAGACGGCAAATCCATCGTTCAACCGGCCAATTTTACCGCTGAACCACAACAGGACAGCGGTTCCAGCGATGGAAAGAACAAGGCCCGCCATATACCCTTGGGAAACGGTTAAGTAAATGGGAAAAAACACAAACGTGCCGGTCAGAAGTCGAAACAACAGTGATGTAGTCCCCGTCGACACTTGATTTTTTCCAGGGATCTGTAAATAGTCAGCCACGTTCCTATGCCCTGCAAATTCCCCCATATGAAAAATCAACATAACAATCGCAAGGAAAAGGATCACATACCAATCAATCATGAACCATTCTCCTTACACTGACTTCTCGTATTAAAAATAGTCGGTACTGATACCATCATCTGTTTTTTTCTTACACTGACTTTTCGGCCTGAAAACAGGAGGTCCCCATCCATCATATGTTTTTCTCCTTATACATACTTGGCGTCATACCCTCCACTTTTTTAAAAATATTGCTAAAATGGTGCTGACTCGAAAACCCGACCGCCTCGGCAATTCTACTCATACTCCACTCGGATTGTTCGGTAATCAGTTTTTTGGCCTGATGAATCCTATAGCTTAACAGATATTCTTGAAACGTTGAGTCAATTTCTTCAGAAAATAAATGGCTTAAATAGGAGGCACTCACAGGAATTTCATCCGCAATCTCCTGCAGGCTGAGTTTTTCTGAAAAATGGTTTTCTATCTGCTTAATCACATATTGAATATGGGGAGACTTTGCCACCGCATGTTTATTTACATGGAGGTATTTTTCAATCACGGCAAACAACTCCTGTTCAATTACAGGCTTCACTAAATATTCCATCACCTCCGCCTGAATCGCCCTTTTAGCGTAAGAAAAATCCTGATGCGCAGAAACAATAACAATCTCGATCCCACCTTGTTTTTCCTTTAGACGCTTGGACAACTTCAAGCCATCCTCACCGGGAAGCCGGATATCAACAAACGCCAGATGGATGCTTTCTTTCTCTGTGATTTTCCCCGCGGACACCCCATCCTCGGCCTCAAAAATATTCCATAATGGGTACTTACGATGAATCAGATAGCGGAGCTGTTCGATTTCCAAATATTCATCATCAACAATCAGGATGTTCATTCAATCATCTCCAGGTATGTATGGCCAATAGGCATGGGCGAGTGTACACCCATCCTTTGTTTCTGACAGTCTAATCGTAGACGGCAGGTCAAAAATGAGTTGAAACCGTTTCTCGATATTATGAAGTCCGGTCCCCTTCCAATAGGCGGGCTCGAGGATTCGATCTGGACCGTTGTCAAACACTTTTAAGGACACCCAGTTCCCTTCCCGCTCGAAAAAAATTGTTAACAGCTTGTCCCCCGCTTTTTTCTCAAGTCCATGCTTAAAGGCATTCTCAACGAATGTTTGAAGCGTATAAGGAGGAATCTTACAGTCAAGCAAGGCTATGTCAATTTCGTAGGTAACCATTAACCGTTGCCCAAACCGCAACTGTTGGACTGCCAAGTAATTTTTCGTATGGTCTAACTCTGTCGAAAAAGGAACAAGGGCTTCATGATCCTGATAACGGTAACGTAAAAACAAGGAAAACTGCTCAAGTCCTTTGGTCATATCGCGATGCCTGCCAATTCGACTCAACGATAAAAACGCATTAAGCGCATTAAATAAAAAGTGGGGCTGGATTCGCTCTGCCAGCTGTCGGTACTCACTTTCCTGGAGCTCCTTTTCAAGCCGTACTTTGATATTCTCAAGCTCCAGCACATCCAGCTCTTGATCCAGCAGTCCTAACATCAGCAAGACAACTAAGCCGACAATCGGCATCAGCACACCGAGGAACATCACAAGTACAAACATAAACTCCACCACACTAAAATATTTATCTGAATATTATTTTAAATCAAAATAGTGGAAAGGTCACCCTTTCCTGCTGACTTCTTTTAATCGCTGGATTTCTTGACTCCAATGATATTGGAACAGATTCCAACTCCGCTCTAAAAATAACCTTTGTTCTTCCTTCATAATTCCCATGATTTTTTGCTCGCTATGTTATGATTTATAAAAATAATAGTTATCACATCATTCTCATCGTGTTTCAGATTTTTGAAAGGGAGGCCAATTATGGAGCAAAATGGTATTTTTCATGCGGTTTGCCCACTCGACTGCCCGGATCAATGCGGATTACTTCTACATAAAAAAGACGGTAAACTTGTCAAAGTTGAGGGAGACCCACAACATCCGGTGACGAACGGTCATATTTGCAACAAAGTTCGGAATATGGCAGAGAGGATTTATGATGAAAAGCGTTTGAAATACCCATTAAAGCGCATTGGACCCAAAGGCGATGGGAAATTCACACGTATCAGCTGGGCTGAAGCCCTCAGCACGATTACCTCCCGCTGGAAGGAGCTTATCAAAACAGATGGATCAGATAGCATTCTTCCTTACAGTTTTTATGGGAACATGGGCAGACTCAGCGCGGAAGGAATGGACCGCCGTTTTTGGAATCGCTTAGGTGCCTCCCAGCTGGATCGAACGATTTGTTCATCCGCTGGCTCTGTAGGGTACAAATATACGATGGGCGGCAGCCTGGGGATCGACCCGGAAGATACCATTCATTCCAAACTAATCATTTTTTGGGGCATCAATGCCGCCAGCACCAACATGCATCAGGTCGCCCTTGCGCAAAAGGCCCGCAAGCAAAACGGTGCCAAGATTGTCGTCATCGATGTCCACAAAAATCAAACTGGCAGATTAGCAGACTGGTTTATTCCGATATTACCAGGAACCGACAGCGCCCTCGCACTCGGACTGATGCATATTCTGTTTTCCGAAAACATGGTTGACCAAGGCTTTTTAGAAAAATATACCGTCGGCCATGAAGCACTAAGGGAGCATGTCTTGCAGTATGACCCGGCCTCCGTTTCCAAAATGACCGGAGTTTCAGTCGATGATATTTATAAGCTCGCAAGAATGTACGGTGAAGCGTCACCTTCGTTTATTCGGATCGGCAACGGCCCGCAGCATCACGACAATGGCGGCATGTTTGTCCGAACTGTCGCATGTCTGCCTGCTCTCACCGGACAATGGCTGGAGAAAGGCGGCGGGTGCATCAAAGGAAACTCTGCCTACCTTGCTCCGAATACCGAATACTTGCAACGTCCTGACCTTTTGATAAATAAACACACCCGCGTGATTAATATGAACCTACTTGGCGAAGCATTATTGACACTTGATCCGCCAGTTAGATCACTTTATGTGTACAGCTCGAATCCAGCGGTTGTTGCTCCAAGCAGTTCGAAAGTAAGGAAAGGACTTGAGCGCGAAGATTTATTTACCGTCGTCCATGATCTATTTTTAACAGAGACAGCCAAATATGCGGATATAGTTTTACCAGCAACATCATCCTTTGAAAATACGGATCTTTACACATCGTACTGGCATCATTTTGCGCAAATTCAGCAGCCTGTCATCGAACCATACGGGGAGGCGAAATCCAATGTCGACGTTTTCCGTCAGCTTGCTAATGGAATGGGTTTCGATGATCCACTTTTACAAGAAACAGAAGTGTCAATGATTGCTGCGGCGCTTGATAACCCTCAAAATCCTTATCTAGAAGGAATAAACTACGAGGCATTGGTTAAGGAGCAATATATGAAGGCCAAGGTCAAACCGATGTTCCCTGGAAAACTGCCAACACCGAGTGGCAAAATCGAACTCTATTCGAAGAGGATGAAAGTAGACGGATACCCGCCGCTGCCAACCTATATCCCGTTGGAAAACGATGGGGAACACCCCTATCAATTTGTCCCTGGGCCGAATCATAATTTCTTGAACTCTACTTTTTCTAACAACCAAAGGCACATTGAGCTGGAACAAGAACCAAGATTGCATATGAATCGTAAGGATGCCACGGCACAAGGAATTGATGATGGAGAAATGGTACGGGTTTGGAACAATCGCGGAGAATGTGAGCTAAAGGTTTCTGTGGGGGAAAACGTCCTTCCAAGAGTAGTCGTAACACAAGGCCTTTGGGCAGATACAATAGGTGGAAAACAGCTAGTAAATTCCCTAACTCCCGAGCGCATAGCCGACATGGGCGGCGGTGCCACCTTCTTCTCCGGTCGGGTCAGTGTAATGAAAATGTAAAGAACCCTTTCAATATGGTGCCTGACACCACAAAAATACAAATGCCCGCGCGTGGTGGACACGCGGACATTTCAGGCACTTGTATAAAGCATCCTCTCTACACGGACATTTGTCCACGAACGGTGCCGGACACCACTAACTAATTCTACCTAACTCGCCTTGTACCCTTTACCCATTATTTCGTGGACGTTGTGGACGGTGACGTAGGCGTTTTCGTCAGTATCGCTAATAATATTTTTCAGCTGGACGATTTCTTGTTTATTGATAACGATATAGAGCACATCTTTATTCTGCCCGGTATAGCCGCCGCGTCCATCCAAAACCGTTAAGCCGCTGGACATTTTATTAGTGATATTGGCCAGGACCAACTCGGGAGAATTGGAAATTATGATATAACAAAATATCGATTTCTTCTAACCTATTATTTATTTCTATTAGAAAAGGGTCCAAGTCTATTTAGGCTTGGACCCGAACTGCTCAAAAAATCCCCCAGTTCTCTCCTCAATTTCAATGCTTGAATCAATCAGCACCTCGTGTAACCGGGTTTACTTATAAAATATCCTTTTTACAAAAAGGTGTCAGGCACCATCAATAAAAGGTACCTGACACCATGAATGACATCATGAAGATGCTCTCTCTACGCGACTTCCTCTCCGCCGCTTTTTAACGCTTTTACCATCCAGTTTTTCCCTTCGACCAAGCGTGTCACTAACATGGCACAGACAGTGTTGCCAGTGGCATTTAGCAGTGTTGCCGGTGCATCAATGATGGTGCTGATGACGGCGATAATTGGCAACGTTTCAGGCGGGAAGCCGTACACGCTGATAATCAGCATCTCACCGATCATCCCACCACCAGGAATCGCTCCCATGACAGCTCCGACTAAAAAGGCGACAGCCAGAATGCTCAACATATTAGAAATGCTGGTTAAATCCCTTCCAAACAAAGCAAATAGAAAAACAATTTTCAACACCCCGCCAAAAACGGAACCATCTTTATGCGTGTTCGCACCGAGTGGAATAATCGTTTCGGCAATATCCTTTGGAACCCCCATGTTTCTAACCATAGCTAGGTTCACGGGAATACAGGCAGCACTTGAGCACGTCGCAAGCGCCGTGACAGATGGTGTGATGGCATTTTTCCAAAAAAGCTTGACCCCAGCCTTTCCTCCTGCGATAAAAGCGTAGAGAGTGAAAAAACCAAAATAATAAATCACTGTAAGAATGAGATACAGCACAAACGAGCGGGCGTATCCTTCTAAAATTTGCGGACCGAGATCCCCGATAACAGCGGCAAAATAACAGCCGAGCCCAATCGGAGCGTAATACATGACGATGCTGACCATCTTCATGATCACGGCTGACGCTGCTGATAAAAAGTCCGCAACAGGTTTCGCTTTTTCCCCAACCGCAGCCGTAGAAATCCCGAATAAAAGCGCGAAAACAATCAGCTGCAGCATATTACTTCTCGATAGCAATAAGTTAAAATCTGATACCGTGAAGGTGGCGACCAGATGGTCAAGGAACGTTAGTTTCTCAGCATCGGTCTCAACGGACGAATGATTCATTACTTCTTTAATTGAAGAAATATCGGTATTTTCTAATGGATGAATGATTGAAGCACCGGCAAGTCCCAAAATTGCTGCGACAGAAGCAGTCACTAAGAAAACAACAAGGATGCTGCCCATAATTTTTCCAAGCCTTTTCATGCCGTTCATATTCGCGATCGCAGAAGCAATGCTGAAAAATACTAAGGGCACAATCATCATGAACATTAAATTAAGAAAAAGATCTCCAAACGGCTTAACCACCGCTGTCTTTGGTCCAAAAAACAAGCCTGCTGCACCACCAATTACGATGGCGGAAAGCAAAATAATCGTGAAACGATAATTTTTAAAAATAGATTTCACTATCCCACTGCCTTTCAACATAAAAAAAAGATAAGTTCTCATTAAAAAGAATACTCAAGTTCACTCGCCAGGTAAATAACTTTATTAATCGCAAATATGTCGAAATATTGAATTCCTTCAACAAACGAAGCTGTTGAGCATTTCCTTTTTCGAAAGAATTTTCTATTCATGATTTCCCATACAAATTATCCACAGCGTTGATTTTTATTAACGAATAAACGATAAAAAATGGAAAATGGTGCTTGACTTGGGTGTCAGGCACTATTTTCCATTTTTTACAAATCCATTGATAGTGTCAGGCCCCATCGATGGCACCCGCATTAATATTGTTGATGCTTGTGCCATTTCCATGCATTTGCGATGATTTGTTCTAGATTCCGTTCCGCTTTCCAGCCAAGTTCTGAAAAGATTTTCGCCGACGAAGCAACGAGCTTCGCCGGATCACCTGCACGGCGGTCAACCATTTCGACATTTGCCTTCACTCCGGTGACTTTTTCACATGTCTCGATTACTTCCTTCACCGAATACCCAAGTCCATTGCCAAGATTATAGACATCAGCCGACTTCTTCCCTGCTAATAATGCTTCGAGTGCGAGAATATGAGCAGCGGCTAAATCAGTGACATGAATATAATCACGAATACAAGTACCGTCCGCCGTATCATAATCAGAGCCAAAAACAGACACTTTTTCCCGCTGACCTAAAAGCTGTTGCAGAACAATCGGAATTAAGTGCGTTTCCGGATCATGGCTTTCGCCAATAACAGCGGATTCATGGGCACCGGCAGCATTAAAATAACGCAGCACAATATAATTCAAGCCATACGCTTTTGAAAAATCAGCCAGGATTTGCTCCACCATCAACTTGGAATGACCATAAGGATTAATGGGTGCCGTTTTCGTTTTTTCATCAATAACATCTACATCAGGAATACCATAGGTAGCAGCAGTGGAGGAAAAAATAAAGTTTTTCACCTTAAATTTCTCCATAACCTTTAATAAGGTTAAAGTAGAGGCAACATTATTTTGATAATATTTCAAGGGATTGACCACGGATTCCCCAACCAAGCTATTAGCTGCAAAATGCATAACCGCCTTGATGGGATAGCTTCTAAAGACCATTTGCAGGTCATCCTCATTGCCGAGATCGCCCATTACAAAAATTGCCCGGCTGTCAACTGCCGCACGGTGTCCGGTAGACAGGTTGTCCAGCACAACGACCTTTTCTTTTTCAACTAATTCCTTCACAAGATGGCTACCAATGTAACCCACCCCGCCAACAACGAGAATCATATTCATTTCCCCTTAGCTAGAATTTCATTTACTTTCCCCATTATAACATGTTAACGAAAGGACATCTTGTTACAAACACAGTGCAAAAGAACCCCTATATATCGATTCCATTTTAGTGGAAAATACCACCAATGGGTGTCAGGCACTAAATTGGACCACTCACAATCTGTCGAAATTATTTTTTTGTTTCCGACATGCTTCTCCTTTATTCCTCGCTGACATTTGATATCTTTAGGAAAAAAGGAAATTCAACTTAGGAAAGGTCAATTTCAACAATCGATACCCCATTTGGTCGTTATTCTTGTAAAAAGGAATTATTCCCCTTATTTCAGTCCATACTGATGAACGACGTTTTACTAGCCTTTAACTTTTCACTAGGGGTGAATATCATGGAAAAACAGGAGAATTTTTTCATTGGGTTAATATGGGGGACAACCTTAAGCATTCCATTATGGATCGCGTTTTTCGGCTGGCTAAAAATTATTTTCCATTTTTTATAAAAGGGAGCAATGACCATCTGTTACATTCTTTGGTACGACAGCCTTTAATAAGGTCCAATATGCCTTTTGTATATCATAAAGTATGTTTAGTTTAGGTTCCTTTCTATAACCAAGGGAACAACATGTCCGCAGTGATATTATAGAAATAGACAAAAATAAAGAATCCCCGAAAAGGATTCTCCTCAACCGATTTTTTCAAATTGGACAAAATCAAATCATCACTAAATACCGAATTCCCTTATTGGTTATAATCCCAAACAATCCGCCACTCATCCTTATCCTTCACGACAAAAACCTCCTGCTTCAAGTCAAAGTTGCCGTACTTTCCTTTGTAGGTTTGAGTAACAAGGATCTTATAAACATTCTCTAGTGCTGGACCGATTTTAGACATTTTCCATTTCTTTATTTGTTCTGGCTTACCGGCTGTATACGTAAAGCTTTCCACCCCAAAATGAGTCATAAACACATGTGCTCGGTCCTGAATGTACCCGCCCTTCGGGAACTTTTTCTTCATCGCGGAATGAAATAAAGCCCATGATTTCGAGAAATCTCCCTCCTGTTCATAGTGATAAAACTCATCTACAACCGCCTTTGCTTGTTGATCTGGAGAAACCCTCACAAACTGAAACACAAGAAAAAGGCCAGCAACCAATAAAATCCCGATGATTAATCCTTTGAATGGAGCAGACTTTTTTGCCATTGCAATCTCCTCTATCTTCGAAAGCTCGTATATTAAAAATATGCACCACCATGTCCAAATAGTCATTAAAGCTAAATCTTCGTATAAATAACAATTTTTTATTTGAGTTCTCATGGTCATCTCTATTAAAATCAACAATGAGAGTTGTTGATTTTTTGAGGAGGCTGCAAGAAATGAAACTGAGCAGTGAAGAACTGGAGATTTTAAAAATAATCGAAGAAAACCATAAGGTATCCGTAGAAACGATTGCCCTAATGGCCATGACAAGCGAAGAAACAATCCAAAGCACTATCAAAAAGCTAGAAGACGAGAAAATTATTATGAGTTACCCAACCTTAATTGATTGGACCAAGGTGGAGGGGCAAGAAAACATCGTTGCCATGATTGATGTAAAGGTAACACCAAAACGGGGAGTAGGCTTTGACGAGGTCGCCGAGAGAATTTACCGTTTTCCTGAAGTGTCCTCTTTGTATCTCATGTCCGGTGCTTATGATTTATCCATCACCATTGAAGGAAAAACGATGAATCAAATCGCTGCTTTTGTATCGGAGAAACTATCAACAATTGAAAACGTCGTCTCCACCACCACCCATTTCATGTTGAAAAAATACAAACATGATGGCGTGATTTTTGAAAGTGGGGCTGACGATAAAGACCGAAGAATGGTGGTTTCACCATGAAAAACGACTATGCCCACTATATTTCACAAACGGCTAAGGAGTTGCAGCCCTCTGGCATAAGAAAATTTTTCGACCTCGCCGCCGGTATGAAAGACGTAATTTCTCTAGGTGTCGGTGAACCAGACTTCATCACCCCTTGGAATATTCGCGAAGCCGCCATTTTATCAATGGAGCAAGGTTTTACTTCCTATACCGCTAACGCAGGTTTGCTGGAATTGAGGGAGGAAATCTCCATCTATCTCAAGACAAGGTTTAACGTAGAGTACGACGCGAAAAATCAAATTATCGTCACAGTCGGAGCAAGCCAGGCGATCGATCTAGCCTTCCGGGCAATTTTAAACCAGGGTGATGAGGTATTGATTGTCGAACCGGCGTTTGTATCCTATGCACCCCTGGTTTCATTAGCCGGCGGGAAACCGATAGCCGTTTCAACCTCAGCGGCAAATGGCTTTAAAGTGACTCCTGAACAAATAGAACAGGCGATTACCGAAAAAACGAAAGCCATTTTGCTCTGTTTTCCAAACAATCCTACCGGCACTTCTTTAAACGAAACGGAACTGATAGAAATCGCAAAAATGATTAACAAGCATGATTTACTTGTCGTTTCCGACGAAATTTATGCTGAATTAACCTATGATGAAACTTTTACAAGCTTCGCCTCCATCGACGGCATGTATGAGAGAACGATTTTAATCAACGGTTTTTCCAAAGGATTTGCGATGACGGGCTGGCGCTTGGGGATGCTTGCGGCTCCTAAGGAATTGGTCGAGGTTATGCTGAAAATTTTCCAATACACGACGATGTGTGCTCCCACTATGTTGCAATACGGTGCAATTGAAGCGCTTCGCAACACGTTTCACGAAGTGGAATCAATGCAAAAAAGCTACCGAAGACGGCGAAATTATGTCGTCCAAACACTGAACAACATCGGCTTGGACTGCCATACCCCCGGCGGTGCCTTCTACGTGTTCCCTTCGATAAGGGCAACTGGTCTTACATCCGAACAATTTGCCGAAGAGCTACTGATGAAGGAAAAAGTAGCGGTCGTTCCCGGCAATGTGTTTGGCGAAAGCGGCGAAGGCTATATTCGTTGCTCTTACGCATCCTCTATGCCGCAGCTTCAGGAAGCACTGAAACGCATGCAGAGGTTTATTGAAGCGAAAGGTGTATCCAGTAATAACCATGTAGGAGAATCCATTTACTATTAATATAACGAATTGCCTATAAAAATAGAGAAAACAAACCTTTTCCTGAATCGTTTACCGATTTCACACAACCACCCTGTTGCTTTCAACAGGGTGGTTTATTTCTGAAGTAAAGTACAGCTCCGAGCTTTGACAACAGACTAGGAGTGACCGGCAAAAAAATGGATACAATAAAATTACCTATTGAAAAATAACCAAAAAACGAATAATATATAAAGGTTGTTAAAAAAACGTTCGGTTTTATGGAGGAACTACGATGTTTAAACTCAAAGAAAATCATACAAATGCAAAAACAGAAATCATAGCGGGCATCACCACTTTTTTCACGATGGTTTATATTGTCGTGGTAAACCCAGTTATACTTGCCGATGCTGGCGTTCCATTTAATCAAGTATTTACAGCAACCATCATTGCCGCGGTTGTCGGAACACTTTGGATGGCATTGTTTGCAAACTATCCAATCGCTATCGCACCCGGAATGGGATTAAACGCCTACTTTGCCTATTCTGTCGTCGGCGGCCATCAGGGGATTAGTTACCAAACAGCCTTCGCCGCTGTCTTTATTGCTGGGATTATTTTTGTCATTTTATCCTTAACCCCGCTAAGGGAAAAATTAATTGAGGCCATCCCGGAAAACCTCAAGCACGGGATTACCGCAGGTATCGGCCTATTTATTGCTTTTATCAGTCTACGCCTAACAAAAATTATTACCGCCCACCCGACCAATCTCGTTGGTCTAGGAGATCTTCATACCCCATTAGCCGTTTTGACGTTAATAGGGCTTGCTATCACACTTATATTAATGGCGCTAAGGGTCAACGGTGCCTTATTTTTTGGCATGATCATCACGGGAGTAATTGCCTTCTTTACTGGTCAGCTTAAATTTGATAAAGGATTCATTGGTTTTCCTACGCTTCCCGAAGGACTTATTGTCTCTAATCCATTGACAGCGATGACCGATGTGATTCACCACAGCCTTTACGCCGTTGTTTTTTCCTTTATATTAGTAACGATTTTTGATACTACCGGAACGATGATTGGTGTCGCAAACCAAGCTGGTTTAATGAAAAATAACAAACTGCCCCGGGCACGCAAAGCACTTCTCTCCGATTCAATTGCTACTGCTGTTGGCGCGATGTTTGGAACGAGTCCGACAACGG